>JAUCCO010000137.1:0-9138 GCA_034676125.1 Bacteroidia bacterium | reverse complement strand
CTTTAAATCCCATTTTTTATGATTTGCATACATACGTAAAGTACTTAGAGTACACGAAGCCAAAGATGCGCCCAATAACTCATGTGGATTTAATCCCAAATCTAATCCACCTAATGCCATTGGTTCATCAGCCAATAAAGTATTTCCCGATTCAGAAGTTACGGTAACTTTATATAAATCATTTTTAATGTTTGCTGTAATATTTGCCATAGTTTTTATAAATTATTGGTTTGATAAACTAGCTATTGAGTAACTATAATAATAGGCCAATTTAAGCTTATTTATTTGATTTTAGTTGATGACATTAAATTGTGCTATACCTTAATTGTAGCATCAAAATTCATTTATTTCCGAATTGATTAATTCGTTTTATGCAACAAGTGGGATAATTTTTTATTAAAATTTAAGATACTTCTACAGCAATTAGGAAATTAAATTCAAATAAATATATTTGTATTTCAAACCAATACATATGAAATATAAACTACTAGTCTTATTGGGCGTATTCGCCCTAGCGTCATGCAGTCAAAAACAGTTTTCATTCAGAAAAACCATTAAAGTTAACCAACACGAACAAGTTAAACTTGAGAAAAAAAGTGTTGAAAAATCTGAAGAAGTTGCACTCGAAAACATTGAATCCCTCCCTACTACTTCACCTAACATGGAAGCGCCTTCATCTCCAAAGGAGGTAATGACAATGCCAACAGATGAAGTATTATCAACAGCATTAAATCCTAGTTACGAAACAACTTTAACTCCATTTGTTGAAAAAGTTCAATCAAATGAAAAGGTAACCAAAGAAAAAACTACTCCTACCAAAATAACTAAACTTAATAAAAAGACCAGCGGTGATGGTTCTACATCAGCCCTACTTGGTTTTATATTTGGGTTAGTTGGGTTAATAGGAATATTTGTAGGGCTAGGAATTATCTCTCTTGGATTACTTATTGCAGGTTTAATTCTATCAATTATAGGATTAAAGTCTCCTAAAAATGGACTTGCAATAGCTGGCCTTATCACCAGTATAATTGGCTTAGTACTTTGGCTAATTGCTATAGTGTTAGTGGCTTCGTTTCTATCAGCTGCAGCATCAGGTTCATAAAAACACTTACACAAAAAAGCGAGGATATTCTGTTGAATATCCTCGCTTTTTTTATAAATTGAATCGACTAATTTAACGAATTAATAAGAAGTTTTGCATCTAATTTATTAGCGTTAATAATCTCAACAGAACCATCAGCTTTATATACTTCAGCCTTATTTCCTTCAGGTAAAATTTTCGCTAATATAGTTGTTGTATTGTTTTTATTTAAACTCCAAGTTTGTGTTGTTGGTGTAAAAAATACCTTAACCACTTTTCCGTTATCATTACCAGTTAATGGTGTAATTTGGTATTGGTTTTGAGTTACTACAATTTCATACTTATTACCATCTTTACCATTTACCAATTGTGTTTCAATATCATTTACACCCATTGCAAGTGGATTTGAACCCGTCCAAAACTCAATTAGATTTAGAATAACAAAATCAATAAATATGGTAGCGGAGTAAACAGGAATGATATTAAGCGCATAAAATATAACGTTATTCACAAACTTATTTCCTGTGGCAGAGTCATTCCAATTGTATACTTTTTTGGTAATAGCCCATGATCCCATGCAACTTGTGTTAAGAAGACCTATGCCCAGCATAAGCATCATTGTAATGTAAATTCCAGTTTTTTTCATGTTTTTTAATTGTTAATTGGTTAAGTAATAATTACAATTTAGGTTGTTTAGCCTTATTGAGCAATAAAAATAGTAAACAAATTCCACAAAACTACAATTAGTAAATTTTTAAAACTGCAATAAATTGACATTATTGAGTTTATAAATTAGCGCAACTATTTAAGGTTGATTAAAGCTTCACAATTTCAATTCATTTAAATCGCTTACTTAACTAAAAAGGTTTATAATACTACACATCAACTACCGCTTTTTATTGTCAGTTTATAAAAGCAAAGCTTAAACAGAATGAGTGAATTAAATGTTTGTATTACATTAGTAAAACAAAAGATGAATTCTAGCTAACTAATCCATACATAATTTATTACGCAACAAGTATTGAAATACAACTATTTATACTATTTTTGGTTCTGTATTAACCACACACAACTTAACACTTGAAATATTTAATCTTTATAGCATCTATTTGCGCATCATTAATGGCCAGTGCCACACACATTGTAGGTGGTGGTTTTGATTTGCAATGGATAAGTGGCAATACCTACCAAATAACTTTGGTTGTTTACCGTGATTGTACCAGCGAAACCGATTTTAATAAAAATGTGTATGTTGGTATTTATGATAAAAAAACCAATGTACGTAAAGATTCAATTGGTATACCTCGTGGACTTGTTACTAAAATAAATCCTTCGTTTGCTCAATGTGTAGTTGCCGTTCCGGGTTGTTCAGAAAAAGCAATTTATACCCGCACCATTACTTTATCGCCAACTAAATATAATAACACTGCTGGCTATTACTTAAGTTGGGAGCGCTGTTGCCGAAACCACATCATACAAAACATACAACAACCAGGTGATGCAAGTATGGCATTTTATGCAGAGATACCTTCGCCTGCTGTGTATTTAAATTCAACCCCACGTTTGGTGGTAAATCCGTTTACTGTTTTATGCGTTGATAATATTTTTAATTACAACATTACTTATAATGATGCAAATGGCGATTCGTTAGTTTACGATTTGATAACACCACTTAACGGAACTTTATCAAAAGAAAACCCTAATGATGATCAATTTAATAATAGACCAATTTTAAACCCTGGTCCGTATGATGATATTACTTGGCTTCCTGGATTTTCAACCACCGAGCAAATAAATGGAAATCCTGCTTTAAGTATCAATTCACAATCAGGACAACTAACTGTTAAACCAAGTCAGGCGGGCGTTTATGTAGTTGGTATTAGGGTTACAGAATACCGTAATGGTGTAAAAATTGGCTTGGTACATTTAGAGTTACAATTTTTAGTGGTAAACTGTTTAACCAATACCTTTCCGGATATTACAATGTATCAAAATGGTAATGCATTAAATATAGATACCATGTATGTTACCATTCCTAATCAATTAAAATTTGGAATGAGTGCTTACGATGCCGACTCGATAGATACTGTTTATGTAACCCATAATTTAGATAGTAACGATTTGCAATTTTTTACCTCAACAATAAGCCAAAGCACCAGTACTGCTAGTTACAATTGGTCATTACAATCTTATTGTGGATTAGAAAATAAACCCGTTAAAAAATTTACATTAACCGTTAAAGATAGAGGTTGCCCAATTCCTAAAACTTCGCAACGCACTTTTTATGTTAAAACATTACCCATGCCAACTTTGCCATCAACCGATGTGCTGTGTATTGAGTTGCAAAATAACAAAACCAGTATAGTTTATTTTGGTGATTCGGCAAGACAAAAACCTTATTTTAAATGTTACAATATTTACCGTGCAATTAATAATGGCGAGTTTAAATTAGTTGATTCTATTTTTGATAGAAATGCAAATTTTTATAAAGATTTAAATTGCCCAGATTATGCTACTTTAAATTACAGGTATTTAATAAAAGTAGCCAACGAGTGTGGTATTGAAGGACCTCCATCGGATACATTAGGTACGTTTGATCAATTAAAATTTTTGCCCGATAAACAGTATATGTATAATGTAACCGTTAAAAATGAGGAAGTTTATATTACTTGGAATCAAACCAAAGAGTTAGATTTTGCACGTTATTTTTTATGGAAAGGTTACCGTAACCAACAACCAAAAGAATTTGTAATGGAGGTTGATTTTACAAAACAAACCGATACTGTTTTTTTAGATAAAAATGTAATGGTTAATGATACTTCGCATTGCTATTATATCATTATGTTAGATACCTGCGGTAACTACGGACCTTATGGTGAAATATTTTGTACAACAGTGCTTCGAGGTTCATCAAAATATTTTGAACATAGCTTAAACTGGCAAAAATTTTCGTATCCAGATGATGGACCAATTAGTTACGATTTAAGTAGGTATTCGCCCAACTCTACCATGCGTAATCAAGTTGGTATATTTAATCAACCCATTATTTCTTGTGTTGATAAAGATTTTAATACTGATGATGGACGGTACATTTATGAAGTAGATGTATTGCATAACCCAATTGGATGGAATGGCAAAACAGAACGCAGTACTTCAAACAGGATAGCATTAGACCAAAAACCTTATGTATTTATACCAAATGCATTTAGCCCCAATAACGATGGAGTTAACGATGTTTGGGATATTAAAGATGTTTTTATTAAAGATTACACCCTAAAAGTATACGACCGTTGGGGTAAAATTGTGTTTGAAACCATCAATAAAAATAATTTGTGGAATGGAAAAACACCTGATGGAAATTATGCCACAAACGATGCCTATGTTTATGTGTTAACATACACCGGTTGGCGAAACGAAGTAGGCGTATTGCATGGTAATGTTACTATTTTAAGGTAAAACAAACGCCCAATTCTAATTTCAATTTTCCAATTTCGATTTTCCAATTTCGATTCCAAATTTTCGGATTCCCATTTTCGAATTCCAAATTTTAGAATTTTAGATTTCGAATTTTATCCCAATTTCATGGTTAAGCTAATACGTTTACGTACCATATCAACCTCTACCACTTTTACCTTTACTTGCTGTTGTAATTTTACTACCTGATTAGGGTCGCTAACAAATTTATCGGCCAATTGCGATACATGCACCAAACCATCTTGCTTTACACCCACATCTACAAAACAACCAAAGTTGGTAATGTTGGTTACTATGCCAGGCAATATCATTCCCGGTGTTAAATCTTCTGGTTTTTTAACATCAGCAAATTCAAATTGTTTAAGCTGCTCGCGTGGGTCGCGGCCAGGTTTTGCGAGCTCTTTTAAAATATCATTAATGGTTAATAAACCTGCAGTTTCGGTAACATATTTTTGGGCTGATATTTTTTTACGCAACTCTGCATCTTTAATTAAATCTTCAACTTTGCTGCCCAAATCTTTCGCCATAGCCTCTACAATGCCATAACTTTCAGGGTGCACTGCGCTGTTATCTAATACATTTTTAGCATCGGGTATGCGCAAAAATCCTGCACATTGTTCAAAAGCTTTATCACCCAAACGGGCTACTTTTTTTAACTCCTTCCGCGATTTAAATGCACCATTTTCGTTGCGGTAATTTATAATATTTTGTGCCAATTGCGGACCTAATCCCGATACATAAGTTAACAAACTTTTGCTTGCCGTATTTAAATTTACTCCTACCACATTCACACAACTTTCTACCACAGTATCTAAACTCTTTTTAAGTTTATTTTGATCTACATCATGCTGGTATTGCCCAACACCAATTGATTTTGGATCTATCTTTACCAACTCTGCCAATGGGTCGCTAAGCCTACGGCCAATTGATACTGCGCCACGCACCGTTACATCTTTATCAGGAAATTCATCACGCGCAATTTCTGATGCAGAATAAACAGATGCACCATTTTCGCTTACTACATAAATCTCAACAGGCGTAGTAAAACTAATGCTGCGAACCAAGTCTTCGGTTTCGCGACCAGCAGTTCCGTTACCAATAGAAATGGCTTGAATATTGTGTTTTTTTACCATTGCTGTAATCACATTAAACGAGCCACTCAAATCATTTTTAGGTTGATGCGGATAGATAACATCATCGGCCAATAATTTACCTTCTTCGTTTAAGCAAACCACTTTACAACCACTTCTGTATCCAGGGTCAATTCCCATTATACGTTTACTGCCCAACGGTGCTGATAACAACAACTGACGCAGATTTTCTGTAAACACCCTAATGGCTTCTTCATCGGCACGTTGTTTAGCAATATTTCTAAACTCGTTTTCCATGCTTGGGCCTAATAACCTTTCGTAACAATCTTCAATTGCTTCGGCTAAATGACCGCTTGCTTGGTTGTTTCGTTTTATAAAAAGTTTATCTAATTTTTCTAATGCTAGATCTAATTCGGGTTCAATCTTAACTTTTAAAAACCCTTCATCTTCACCCCTAAATACTGCTAATACCCTATGCGAAGGACATTTTTTTAGTGCTTCATTAAAATCAAAATAATCACTAAACTTAACAGCCGCTTCCTTTTTACTTTTATAAACAGTAGAGATGATGTAGGCATTTTTTTCGTACTCGTTACGTATTACAGCACGAGCCACTTCGTTTTCGTTTATTATCTCGGCAATAATATCTCTTGCACCTTCCAGGGCAATGTCTTCATCTTTTACTTCATCATTTAAAAACTTAGCCGCTTGTGCAAAAACATCGCCATCTGGTTCGTTTAATAACCAAAGTGCAAGTGGCTCCAAACCCCGCTCGCGAGCCATGGTAGCCCTAGTTTTGCGCTTAGGTTTATAAGGTAAATACATATCCTCTAAAATATTCGAATCCCAACATTCTTCAATGCGTTTGCGCAACTCGTTTGTTAATTTCCCTTGCTCTTCGATGGTATTTAAAATAGTAAACTTACGGGTTTCTAAATCACGCAATTTTTCTATACCAATTTTAATGCGTTCAATCGCAACTTCATCTAAGTTACCAGTGGCTTCTTTACGGTAACGCGATATAAACGGAATAGTTCCGCCTTCGTCTAATAAATTTATAGTGGCCCTTACTTGGTTTATGGCAATATTTAGGTTTGCTGCCAGTATAGGAATTGTAACGTTTAAGTTATGCATAGCCTACAAGTATAAGTAAGCGCAAGGTTGGTTTATGCACGATATTTTAACAAATTATTGCTTACTTTTTTGCTTTCTGATTAACAAGATATTGTGCACATCAATTCTACTATAATTCATCAACAAAAAAACGCCTGCATCAACTAAATGATGCAGGCGTTTTAAATTATTAAGATAAATATTACTTACCTGTTACCACAAACTTAATGCTGTGTGTACCTTGTTGGTTTTTCATTACTATAAAGTAAATACCATTGTTAAAGTTAGAAATATTAATGGTTTCGTTTACATTTTTATCGTTGTAAGTACGCGTTAACATTTCTCTACCTATCATATCATAAACAGCAACAGTTAATGGCAATGATTTTACATCATTTGCACTAATTGTAATTTCGTTTATTGCAGGGTTAGGATAAACATTAATGTTTGCAGCTACTACTTCTTTGCTTGATAAACCTGTGTTAGGTGTATCTTTTACAATTACAGTACGATTAACAGCATCTGACATGTTACCACAAAAATCGCTAACAGTATAAGTTATTGCATACGAACCTAAAGCGCTAGTATTAACTGTACCAGTAGTAACAATGTAATTTGTTAAGTCGCCATCTTTATTATCAGAAGCAGAAATATTGGTAGGCATGTAAGCACCCGAACCAACAAATACAGTATCTGTTGCCGAAGCCAAAATTACTGGCTTAACAGTATCCATGCTGCATAAACCTAAATCGTATAATCCACGAGGAATAACTTTAAAGTTTGAGAATGCAAAAGTCATAGGACCTTGTAAGTAACTTAACTTTTGACCTTTTGTTAAAGTTCTATTGATATTAAGAATTCCAGCATTTAAATCATCTACACGTAAACCAACCGTTTTAGTTGAATCTGTATTAAAAGTAAACTCACCAAAATTATCATTGTTTGCATTTGAGTCTGCATTTAATGAAATAATAAATGCATTATCCCATTTAACTAAAACACCTTCCCAAGGACGAGCAAAACGCACATTGTTTAAACGGAAAGAATCAATAGGTAAACCCATTTCGAAGTTAGGTAACATAGCACCACTTTTTAATACACTACCTGTTACATTATATAAAGTAGTTACATTAAAGTTTTCGGTAACACGTGCAGCAGTAATTTTTACTGAATCACCAATTTTCCAACCTGCATTACCAGCACTATTTTGAATAAATATTGCAGAGTTAACACCTTGTCCATCTTGAATAATGGTTTGGTTATTCATACCAGTAGCAGTTACTACACCAGTAACGTTAATACCAACTAACGAATCACCATTCCAAACAGATGCACCATTTGTAGGGTTTGGAGCAAATTGTAAATCTCTGATATTTTTAACACCATTAGCAGTAACATAATAGTTAGAACCATTACCAAACGAATCTGGAACGATGGTAGTTAAACCACGGCTATCAATTACTTTAATAAAATACTTTACCAATGTATTTGCAGCAAATGGAGGAATAGTACCTGTAAATTTATCAGAAGTAGCTTCTTTTATCATATCAACATTTTGGAAAGTTGAAGAAGTACTTTCAGCATAGTATAACTTAGCAGAAGCAATTGCAGTATCAGCCATAATTACGGTAGATATTGAAACAGAATCTGTTTGACTAACAATAGCAGGCATACGTGTACGCAAACCAACACTTGGAGGGCAAACATTACAAGGACCAATATCGCTAGGTGATAATGGAGCAATACCATAACGGCTTACACCACCAATTTGATACTCGGTAATTACACCTCTAATATAACTTAAACCAGTACCAAATGCAGGTGGGGCAAAGTTGTTCGGTATTTTCGGAATAGTATCTTCATTATCATCATTACGGAAGTAAGCCGAAAAATCGCGCACATCTAATTGGTTACCGGCATTATCTTGTATTGCCCAATTCCAACGTGTACCACCAAAAGGAGCTACAGCAGTTACGCGTACATCTCTAATTTCAACCAATACACCTTCCCATTTTTCGCCAGCAGCTTTCTTTTGTAACCAAGTACCCGCTGTTGGGTTACCTGTCATTAAAGAGTCGGCAGTAATTACTGTATATACAGGTTGGTAAGTATTTAAATCTACTTGTTCAACAGCGTTACTAAAGTCTGGATTATTTCTTAAAATGTTCATTTGCGTTTCACCTTGAAAAGCAGCAAACCTACCTGTTACACGTACTTTATAACCGATCACCATGTTTTCGTAAAACTTGCTTTCTGTAATAAAATTAGCAAGTGTTGGTCTGCCAGCAGCAGGTGTAGTAGATGCATCACACATTACCAAAACACCACTCCAAGGTCCTCCTCCTTCGCGTTGAATGTAAGCAGCCTTACGGTTAGTTG
>JAUCCO010000136.1:0-9146 GCA_034676125.1 Bacteroidia bacterium | reverse complement strand
TTGTATATCAAATTGTTGCAACTGTATTTGGCTTTAAAAAAAGTGTATTCAAAAATGCTGTTAGCTTTATTGTTAACGGCATTTTTTTGTTTCTAATGCCAATTGTAATTATTGTATTGGTTTAACCCAAATTAATCAATAGAAGATTTGAAAAATTGAACTACTTGATTTAGTTGGGTTAATCCCGTGCCGAAGCCTCGGCAAAGAAAATGTTAGCAGTTTTGCATACAACTGATTTATAGCTTCTTTATTGATTATGCATTTCCAATGCGTAATTTGGGTTAAAAATTATCGTATAAATTTGCATCACATAGTGTACATTTACTTTAATCAATAAAAATAGTATTATGAAAAAGACGGATGAAGAAATAAAAGAAATGTTAACTAAAGAAATTGCAAAAACTGAAAGAGCAATTAAAAAGTATAGCGAAATGGCTAGACCTGTTACTTCTAAAGATGCAATTGGCCGAGTAAGTAGAATGAATGCAATTAACAATAAAACAGTATTGGCCACACCGCTAAATAATGCTAAAGTTAAACTTTTAGGTTTAAATAAAGTATTGACCCAAGTAGGTACCGAAAAGTTTGGGCAATGCGTAAGGTGTAAAAAGCCAATTGCATTAGGCCGAATTATTGCCAGACCAGAAAGTTTACTATGTGTAAACTGTGCTAAATAGGGTTTGTTTAATAACCAATGGTGCTAAATTATAAGCTACAATTTTTAAATAAGTTGGGCTAATTTATTATGACTAATCCTTAAACAATAAACTATCTTTAAATAGTTGTTTTGGGATACAATTTATGCTGCATCATACAAATAATTTGTATGTTAATTTAACTAAAAATGGAACTATTACCGATACATTTAATTAAAATAAGCCAAAGTAAAATTAATACAATAGACCATATTGTTAATTCAATTTATAGGCTAGTTATTTACAGCAGGTATCATACCGATGGTGATTTATTAGACTCATACGTTGAAGGAGCGCACAACTTAAAAGAATTATTAAGTTTAAAAAATGCGCAGATGGAGTCGCAAAGTGAGTTTGAGGCGCGCGAGTATTTGGCCAACTTTAAAGAAGGACTTGCATTTGCAATAGATGAAATTATAGATCAAACCAATTTTGATTCAGTTGTTCAACTTTTCCAATTACTTAGGTTAACATCACCCGAAGCAAATGCGTTGCACCCAAATAATTTTCGGACTACTTTAGTGCAAATTGGTGGTCACTTATGTCCAGAGCCTAAAGAAGTACCGATGTTGGTTAATAATTTGTTTTATCAAATGCAAAACATCCAAAATCCAATTATTCGAGCTATTTATTTTCACCACGAATTAATTAGAATTCATCCATTTGTTGATGGCAATGGACGAGTAACTAGGCTTGCTAAAAATTGGATGTTGATGTACAACCTTTATCCGCCTACTTATATAACCGAAACCAATACTAAAAAGGTATATATTGATGCATTAGCAAATAGTTTTAGTGCATTAGAAAAATCACCTAGGGAATGGAGTGAACATACGGCATTGTTTTTTGAGCAAGAGTTAGATAATTTAATTTTTAATGCAACTGAGCTTTATAAAAGTATAGATAAAATAGGTATAAAACGCAAGAAACTTGCCGAATAAACTTTTAATAAATTATACAAGATATAGTTGGTTTTTATAAATGTTAAACAAATCAAACGTGCTTTTAAATGAACATAAATATTCAACCCATACTTGAAAACGAATTGGTGATTTTGCAGCCATTGCATGAAACAGATTTTGAAGAGTTGCATCAAGCCGCATCAAACCCCGAAATTTGGGAGCAGCACCCCAATAAAAACCGTTGGAAAAAAGAAGTGTTTGCTACTTTTTTTGAAGGCGCTATAAAAAGTAATGGTGCATTTAAGGTTGTAGAGAAAGCTACTGGAAACACCATTGGCAGTACCCGCTTTTACGATTACAATGCAGCCGATAATAATATTTTAATTGGGTATACTTTTTATAGCAAACAATATTGGGGCAAAGGATTTAACTTATCGGTAAAAACGTTGATGTTAGACTTTGTTTTTCAGTTTGTAGATACGGTTTACTTTCACATTGGTGCTAATAATATCCGTTCGCAAACTTCAATTGTAAAACTTAATTCCACTAAAATTGCCGAACAAGAAGTTACTTATTTTGGAGAACAACCCGTGTTAAATTTTGTGTATAAAATTGCCAAACAAGATTGGCTAAAACGAGAAACTGAATAGCCAATTTATTCAATACCCAAGTCTTTAATAATTTTTTCAATCTGCCAATCTTCTACCGGGTTGTATTCGTTTTTTAAGTCGGCTGTAAACACCTTCGCCAAACCTTGCCAATATAATGCAGTAAAGGTGCCACGATAAGTTTTAAGTAGGGTATAAGTGTCTTTTCCGGTTTCTCTATGTATAAGCTTAATTAGTAATTTACCTTGTGTTACTGTTAAGCTCACCAAGTCGTCCATAAACTGATCTTTAATGGCTTCTTCGGTACGTTTTAAATATACTTTTCTAGCTTTATCACTTGGTAAAAGCTGTAAGTTTTGCTCCATTAATTGAAACCTAAATCCAGCAACTTTAGCATAAGGTAAAACCTTTTTTACATCACGCACCAATTTCTGGTAACGTTTTTCGTATTCAGCATTTCCTTGCGCTTCAACTATAAACTGAGGCAACTCCACCTTTCTTAAAGTATCAGTTTGCGGCTGTTGTGCTTTTGCAGTTATTGCAAACAATAAGCCAATAATAAGTGCTAAGTTTTTCATGATACTGCTATGTATTTAAAAATGATGCCAAAGTTAAATTAATTTGTTGGCTGCGGAGTAAATATATACTCGATGCGGTTATTTAAATTGTAACCTTTAGGGTGTGCAATGTTTCCTATGTTTTCGTAGCTGCCTTTACCTTCAACCCTTATGCGTGTTTTGGCAATGCCATTTTTTACTAAATATTCGCGCACGCCTAAAGCTTGTAATACACTTATCGAGTGGTTTTCAAAATCGGAAGTACGTATATCAACATGACCTATCAATAATATTTCTGTTTGTTTATTGGTTTTTAAATACGTTAAAATGGGGTTGATGATGTG
Source organism: Bacteroidia bacterium (assembly GCA_034676125.1). GTDB lineage: Bacteria > Bacteroidota > Bacteroidia > UKL13-3 > UKL13-3 > UBA6183. The sequence continues at coordinate 6,040 of JAUCCO010000136.1, read as the reverse complement.
GTAAGCATTAGGCATAATTTGGTACTTATTATTGTAAGAAACATTGGTAAGGTATGATGGTCGGTTAATGTCTACGTTAAATGCTACCAATCTTTCTTCACTTAAAATATTACGCAGTGTTGTAGTTGAATCAACCATTGGATCTTTTAAAATACTAGGAAACAAAATAGTTGAACCCCTGCATAATCGTGCAAAATTGTGTCTTCTGTTTTCACTATAAATATATTGTTTGGCCGAGTCGGTAGCTAAATTAATTTCTTCTTGTTCGGTGCTATCTGTTGCCATAAGTGATATGTCATCAATATATATTCCACCCAAACCTTTATTGCCTTTTATTGATTTGTACCTAATCTTGTGGCAAGGTTTTAATAATCCAATGGCCATATATTTTTCATTACCAGTGGCGGTATATTGCCTAGTAATTTCAACCCAATTTTTACCTTTTATAAACCTGCGATTTTTTAAAGTAATAGCAGGTTTTTGGGTTCTTAAATTAGGTAATGCCGAATCGCTAAACGAAATATGAAACTCGCTAATGGCATACACATGTGCCAATACTTTTAATTTAATAATATAAGTGTGGTTTGCCTTTAATGGCGCTACAAGCGGAGTAATGGCTGCAAACTTTGCCCAAGCAATTCTAAACCGTGGCGAACCTGTTTCAATCCAAATAGCAGCAATGCCTGTTGCTTTATTTTTATACTCTGGGTTAAGCGGAATAATGTCGTGGTCGTATTTGTGTAGGTTAATTCCAAACCATCCTTCTGGACTACAAAGTGCTTTTTTTTCGCAACAAACATTTATGTCTTCAAACCCACCATTTACCAATAGGTTTTGGGCATTAATAAAAGTTGCAACGGTTAATAAAAATACGAAGCTGCTTAGTTTAAGTAGTGCTTGGTTTATTGTCATTTGGCGTTTTGCGTTTTATTAAAACTAACACACCTATTATGCCTCCAATTACCATAAATGTAGAGATAAGTTCAGCTTGTGTAATGGCATGTCCAAATATGTTGTAAGTACTGTTTACCCTAATTTTTTCGATACTAAAACGTTCAATTCCGTTTACAATTAAATACACAAAAAACAATACACCTGGTATGGTAATGCGCTTACGTAAACCCCATAATAAACCAAACAATGCAACGGCCATAATTACTTCGTAAAATGCAGTTGGAAATACGTTTTGGGGTAACATGTAACAATGTGGCCCTTCACATCCTGGAATTAAAATGCCTTCGTTAAGTACATTGTGCGGATAATTATAAGCCCAAACCCAATCAGGTAAAAAACTTAGTAAATCTGGTTTTGGAGCAAGGTTTACAATTCCCCAATCGCCATCACCACTTAAATGGCAACCAATTCTACCAATTCCGTAGGCCAACATTAATCCAGGTGCAGTTGCATCTATCATGTGTAAAGCAGGGATTTTATTTTTATTGGTGTAATATAAAACAGCAATTGCTGCCACTATCAATCCTCCATAAAAAGTTAATCCGCTAAACGAAAGTAACGAGCCAATTGGGTCGGCAATTAAATCATCTATATACTCTAGGTTATGAAAGACTTTAGCGCCTAAAATACCAGCAATGCCAGCAATAGCCGTAATATTCCACATCAATTCGTAAGGTTGTATTTCTTCAACTACAGTTTGTTGTGTTTTACCAATAAGTTTTTTAGCATCTTTATAGGTGTTGTAATAACCAATACCAGCACCAATAAATAATCCGAACCAACTGCCTTTAGCCGACAAAATAAATAATTGTGGGTTTTGAACCAAGGCATTGTAATCCAATAAAATTTCTAAACCCTTGTAGCCAATTAACGCACCTAAAACCACATTGCTAATGTAATCAGCAGTAGTTATTGCTTTGTTTTTAATTACAGTACGTTTAATGGTATTGATAAAGCCTTGTGCAGTTTTTCGCTTAAGTTCACTTGCGGTGGTATAATATGCTGCTGCAAATGATATGGCCATAAAAAAACCAAATGTTTGAATAGGCAGTGGAATATAAAAACCGAATAAATCCTTTAATAAATCTGATATAGTTGGATACATAAATTGTGTTTGTACTAAATACAAACGCTAACCTTATGTTGGGGTTAGCGCTATTTTTAATGAGTTTGTTGTGTTAAAATTATTTCCAAATTATGGGTGTGCCTTCGCTTGGTATTTCAGGGAAATCAATATCCATACCGTCCAAAGCCTCTTCAATTGCTTCTTCTAAATAGGCACTGGTTACTCCATTTTCACTTTCCCAATAATCATCAATTGCACCTTTGTAAACAAGTTCGCGTTTTGAGTTAAATAAAAACACCTCGGGTGTACAAGTTGCGCCAAATAATTTAGCTACCGTTTGGTCTTCATCTTTCAGATACATAAAATGCAGTTCTTCCATGTTAAGTCTCACGGCAGTTTTTTTCATTTCAGCTAAAGAATCTTCAGGAGATTTGATGCTGCAATTAGAATTTATGGCAATAATTGCCAAATTATCATCTTCGTATCTTGTAAATAATTTAAGTAAGCGTTTATCATACGCCTTCGCAATTGGCGAGTTGTTGCCTGTAAATACCACAGCAAGAGCATACTTATCTGCATATTCAAAGTTCGAATGAACTTTGTCATCGTATCCGATTAAATCGAATTCGGGTAATTTATCACCTATTTGAAGCATACCTTAAATTATTTTTTATTTTTGACCCACGCAAAATACACATTTGCTCACTTATTTAAAATAAGATTGCAGTAATTTAACATATGGAAGTAGTAGAAGTAACCAGTTCGCAACATCATAAAGCCTTTATTAAGGTTCCTCATATTTTATATAAGCATGATGCGGAGTGGATAGCTCCACTTAACCAAGACATTGAAGAGGTGTTTGATCCAAAACAAAATCCGTTTTTTAAAGAAGGTGGTGTGTGCAGGTGGTTACTTTATAATGATGCCGGAAAATTAATAGGTAGAGTGGCTGCTTTTTATAACCAAAAGTATATTGAACAAAGTGGGCATAACACAGGCGGGATGGGCTTTTTTGAGTGTATTAATGATAAAGATGCTGCCTATTTATTGTTTGATACATGTAAAAAATGGTTAAAAAGTAAAGGATTTATTGGCATGGATGGACCAATTAATTTTGGCGAAAAAGATAGGTTTTGGGGGTTGATGGTGAAGGGATTTACTAATCCATCATACTTAGAAAATTATAATCCACCTTACTACCAAGAATTTTTTGAGTCGTATGGATTTACTAGACTTTACGAACAATCTACCAGCGAAGTAACCGAAGAAGGTTTTGATACCGTACGTTTTGGAAAAATTGCAAGCCGTGTATTAAACAACCCGGTATATAAATTTGAGCATTATAGGGATGATGATATCAATAAATTTGCTGCCGATTTTGTAAGTATTTATAACCAAGCTTGGGCACACAGGCCAGATTACACGCCCATGACAATGGATAGGGTAATGCTAACTTTAAAAGCATTGCGACCAATTTTGCGCGAAGATTTAATATGGTTTGCTTACCACGATGATGAACCTGCCGGTTTTTATATTAACACCATTGATGTAAACCAGATTTTTAAACACCTACGTGGTAAAATGAATTTGTGGGCCAAGATTAAATTTTTGTGGTTCCGTAAATTTGGAAGAATAGATAGGGTTAGGGGAATTGTATTTGGCGTAATTCCTAAATACCAAAACTTAGGCTTAGAAACGGGTATGATTATGAAAGTGCACGAGGCTGTTTTAAAACATAAACACTTGCGTACTTCAGAGCTTTCGTGGATAGGAGATTTTAACCCTAAAATGCACTCGTTGTTTAATGCTTTAGGTGCGGTAACCACAAAAGTACATTATACTTATAGTTATAAATTTTAACATGCATCAGGAATTTACTAAGGTTAATTTAGCTGATTTACCTCAAGTAGCTTCGGCTATTATTGGGTTATTTAATCAATATAAATTAATTGCATTTTATGGACAAATGGGTGCTGGAAAAACCACACTTATTAAACAAATTTGTAAACAATTAGGGGTTCATCAAGAAGTATCAAGCCCAACATTTGCTTTGGTTAACGAGTATACTACTACAGATAAAAATACACTTTTTCATTTTGATTTTTATAGGATAAATAATATAAATGAAGTGTATGATATTGGTTACGAAGACTACTTTTATAGTGGCAATGTTTGCTTAATGGAATGGCCAGAAAATATTGAAGAATTATTGGTTGATGATGAAGTGGTAAAAGTTGAAATTACAAGAGCCGATGAATACAATAGAACGGTTAAAATAAGTTATTAGATTTCTGGCAAAGAGCGCAAGAAATATTCAATTAAATATCAAATATTCCGAAGTAATTTACCTTGCGCCATTGCGGTGTTTTTTTTCTCTGTGTCCTCTGTGGCTCTGCGTTTATCTTATACCGAAAGCACATTCAATATAGTCCAATTGCGTTTTGAGCTTCATTGAACTATTTTCATGTAGCATCGGTATTACCATTGTAAAATTATTTTTTAGTTTGGACTAAAAAATAATTACAATTGGTCTTATCCAACCACCGGTTGCTTTGTGTTATTGTGCCTCTGTGCTAAACCTTGCGCATTTACTCCGAAACAAACTTTAACCCAACTATAGAAGCGATTAAGGTAAAGATAAAAAACACCCGCCAAAAATCTGCTGGTTCGTTAAAAATAAATATCCCCATAAGTACTGTTCCTACTGCTCCAATACCCGTCCAAACGGCATAAGCAGTGCCCATTGGCAAAGTTTGTGTAGCTTTATAAAGCAAGTACATACTTACCGTTAAGCTCACAAAAAAACCTAAAGTCCATAAGGTGCTGGTAACTCCCGAAGTTTCTTTTGCTTTGCTTAAGCATGATGTAAATCCAACTTCAAAAAGTCCTGCAATTATTAATAAAATCCAAGCCATAATTATTCGGTAATTAGTTGTGTATTGTTAATGCGTTTGTAAAAAATAAATCCACCTTTTCTACCCAATTCTTTAAATGGATATTGTTTGCATTCTTCTTCATGAATATTTTTTGCAACAATATAAACAGGTTTGTCTACATCACCTTTAAACAACCATTCTTTATTGCCATAATTAGGGTTGGTATGCTGCACTTGCTGCGGATAAAAATATTGGGCATAACTTTTAAATCCAAAGGTTTCTACATAACAGTCTTCACCTTGCAGTGTTTCGTAAAACTCAATTGCTGGGCCTTGGCTATACTGTTCTATTTTAGGTGCCACTTGCCAAATATACACTGGTATTAATAAGCTAAATGACACTAATAAACTGTATAAAGCAGCTATGGTATTTTTACGTTGTTGTTGAATAAAAAATATCAATACCATTATGCCAAATAAACTTCCAATGGTCCATTCAAAGCCATTCCAATTTGCTGTGATATTTAAACTTGCCACAGCAAAATCATCTTTAATAAAAGGAATTATTTTAGCCTTTATGCTATCTACAAAAGGTAAAACTACAAATGCTGCCGAAAGCAATAAACCAATTATCAAAACCAATATACTTTTAAGTTTAGCAATTGCTACGTGTCGGGTTAATACATCATCAGTATAATAAGCAGCTAAAAAGGTAAGTGGTATGTAACATAAACTCGAGTAATGAACAATTTTAGTGGTAACCATCGAAAATAAAATCAACACTACCCAAAACATAATATTCATTACCGTTTTAAATTGATATTGTTGTTCGCTATCACCTTTTCGTTTTAATAAAAATGCTTTTAATGCAAATATTGATGCAGGAAAACATCCAAATAAAATTACTACAGGATGGTAAAACCAAGGCTGCCCATGTCCGGCAACTGGGTTCAAAAATAAATCAACTTGGTAAGCCATAAAATCACCCAACACTTTTGGTCCATTTTTTAATAATTCGGCCATAAACCAAATGGAAGTAATGCCAGTAACCAATAATAAAGTAATGAGTAAATGTTTGATGTTAAAGTATGGTTTAAAACGTTTGGTTGCCCACAATACAAATCCGCATAAGCCAAGTATTAGTA
>JAUCCO010000135.1:0-9270 GCA_034676125.1 Bacteroidia bacterium | reverse complement strand
CATTTAAATTAAAATCACAAAAAACCTTAGCAAAACTTTGCTAATCAATCATTTGACTTTGGTATAACTCGGCATAACTTCCATTTAAAGCCAATAAATCATTATGATTGCCCTGCTCAACTATTTGCCCATCATCTAAAACCAATATTTGATGCGCATCTTTAACAGTAGATACCCTATGACTAATGATGATGGCAGTTTTATCTTGCATAATTTGCTTTAAGCTAGCCAATATCTCCGATTCTGTTTTGGTATCAACCGCTGATAAACAATCATCTAAAATAAGCAAATCAGGATTTTTAATTAATGCACGTGCAATTGATACACGTTGTTTTTGCCCGCCTGATAAAGTAACACCACGCTCTCCAATCTCTGTATCCAATCCCAATTTAAATCCAGCAATACTAGATTGCAGTGCCGCTTGTTTTACAGCCAGTTCTACCCTGCTTTTTAAATCTGTTTCGTTACCCTTTAATCCAAACGAAACATTATTTGCAATGGTATCACTAAATAAAAATACATCTTGTGGGGCATAACCAATCTGTTTTTTATAATCAATTAGGTTTATCTCTTTTAGGTTTTGTCCATCAATTAAAATCGCCCCATCAGTAACATCCATTATACGCAATAAAAGCTGTACTAAAGTGCTTTTTCCACTTCCGGTAGTGCCCAATATGGCTAATGTTTGCCCTTTGGGTAAAGTAATATTTATGTTTTTTAATGCATAAGCCGTTTTGCCTTCATAACAAAAACTTACATTTTTAAACTCAATGCTGTTATTAAAAGTAAAAGGTTGGGTTGATGGATTTGTAATTTCGGGCGAGGTTTGTAAAAACTCATTTAAACGCTCTTGAGAAGCAGCTGCGCGTTGCACCAAAGAGGATGTCCAACCTAACGAAGTTACTGGCCAAGTAAGTAAGTTTACATAAATTACAAACTCGGTAATATTACCAATTGTAATTTCGCCTCGTAACACAAACATGCCTCCTAAAAACACAGTAATTAAAGTACTCATGCCAGTTAAAAAAAGCATGAGCGGAAAAAATGTTGCATCAACTTTTGCTAAACTTAAACTGCGCTTTTTGTATTCAAGTGCCTCTTCTTCAAAATTTGTTCTAAAATCTGCTTCAGCCCCAAAAGCCTTTATTACCCTAATACCGCTAAATGTTTCTTGTGCAATTCCCGTAACTTTTGATAATTGACTTTGTATAGCATCACTCCGCTTATTTATAATATTATTAACCCTAAAAATAGTGTAAGATAAAATGGGTAAAGGCAATAAAACATAAAGTGCTAACTGTGCATGTACCGCAAACATAATGGGAATTACCACCAAAAATGTAGCAATTAAATTGGTAAAATACATAATTGCCGGACCAATATACATGCGCACTCTACCTACATCTTCGCTAATACGAGCCATTAAATCGCCTGTGGTATTTTTGCGGTAAAATGATGGCGATAATTTTTGATAATGATTAAATACTTCGTTTTTTAAATCAAACTCAATAAGCCTGCTCATTACTATAATACTTTGGCGCATTAAGTACATAAAAAAACCACGTATTAATGCAAATACAATAATAAGCACAGTAAATAAAGCAACTGTTTTACCAACATTTTGAGCTATTAAATTTTGTAGGGTTGATGCATTAAAAAGCTTATAAACAGACAAGTTTTCTACCAATAAATCAATGGCTAAACCTACAGCCTTGGCTGGAAATGCCGAAAACAGGTTGGAAATAATTACGAATAACATACCGAGAATTAAGCGGTAACGGTATTTATAAAAGTATTTATTAAGATGTTTTAGCGATTTCATTTATAATTTGAAGAAGCAAAACAACACAAAAAAATCAGTAGTAAAAACCATTGCATAATAATAATTTAAGCTACCTAACCTTTATCTTAAGGATATTATTGGGTAAATTATGAAAAAAGAAAATTTGGATTACTTTTGCACCACTTTTTTAACTTAAAATACAAAGCAAAATTATGTCAACAAACCAAATGGCAGATGCCACACAAATCGACATTTTTTCACAACTACAAGCCCATAACCACGAGCAAATAGTTTTTTGCCAGGATAAACATACTGGATTAAAAGCAATTATAGCTGTACACAATACAGTTTTAGGCCCAGGTTTAGGTGGTACTCGTGTTTGGAATTATACCAATGATGCAGAAGCAATAAATGATGTTTTACGTTTATCAAGAGGCATGACTTACAAAGCTGCAATTAGCGGTTTAAACTTAGGTGGTGCTAAAGCGGTAATTATTGGTGATGCAAAAACCATCAAAACAGAAGCGTTAATGCGTAAGTTTGGTCGTTTTGTTGAAAACCTTAATGGTAAGTACATAACTGCCGAAGATGTGAATACTACTACCCGCGATATGGAGTATGTAAACATGGAAACCGACCACGTAGTAGGTTTACCAGAAAGCATGGGCGGAGGCGGAGATCCAAGCCCGGTAACTGCATATGGTGTTTACATGGGACTTAAAGCTGCTGTTAAACATGCTTTTGGAACAGAAAGCCTAAATGGTAAAAAAGTAGCTATTCAAGGAATTGGTAAAGTAGGTGGACATTTATTAGAGCACTTGCATAAAGAAGGTGCTAAATTATTTATTACCGATATTAACGAAGAAATGTTAGCCAAATACAGCAAAGAATTTGGTGCAACCGTAGTAAAAGGTAGCGAAATATATGGTTTAGATGTTGATGTATTTGCTCCTTGTGCTTTAGGTGCAATTTTAAATACCGAAAACATTAACCAATTAAAAGCTAAGGTAGTTGCAGGTGCTGCAAATAACCAATTAGCAGATGAGGATATACATGGCCCAATGTTAGTTGAAAAAGGAATTGCTTATGCACCCGACTTTTTAATTAATGCTGGTGGATTGATAAATGTATACCAAGAACACATTGGATACAACCGCGAAACCGCGTTACGTAGTACTGAACTAATTTTTGATGTAACGTCTAATATTTTTAAAGTAGCTGCCGCAAACAACATACATACACAAAAAGCTGCAATGGATTTAGCAGAAAAGCGTATTAACGACATGTTGCACGTTGGTTCTACTTACTAACAACTAGTTGTAATAATTTTTTTAGGAATGTCGGGTTATTATTTTGTAACCCGACATTCTTTTTTACTTTTGCACCACATTATTACAAGGTTCTTTAAATGTTTAACAGAAGATTTTTGCGTATTAAGGTATTTCAGGCATTATACGCCTACTACCAGGACGAGCAAGCTAACCGACACTTACACGAAAAAAACTTAACCAAAAGTTTGGCTAAAACGTATGAGTTGTACATTTTTTTAATGGCAATGCCTGCTGCTTTCCGTCATTTTGTATCGCTTGAGTTAGAAACGCAAAAAGCTAAATACATTCCTGTTCCCTCACAAATTACACCACTTGAAGCTTTTTATAATAATAAGACCATTATTTTATTAGAAGAAAATAATCATTTGGTTGAACAAATTAAATTACACAAAGCACATTGGAGTAACAACAAAGATTTATTTAAGCACTTATTTTCGCTGCTTAAAAAAAATGAGGTGTTTATTAAATATGCCGAAAAAAGCGAGCATACATTTTTTGAAGACAAAAGTGTTATACTTGAAATGTTTGAACTTTTTGTAGCCGACAGTGAAGAGTTTAATAATTATGTTGAAGAGCGTTTTATAAACTGGGAAGACGACCAGACTATGGTTTATTCGCAGTTATTAAAAACAATTTCGGCACTTAAAGAAAACGCAACTGGTAATTTATTGGCTACCGAAGATACCAATGAAGAGGATGAGGCATTTTTAAAAGAACTTTTTAAACGTACCGTTAACTATGAAGAAGAACTTACTGGTTATATAAGTGCCAAAACTAAAAATTGGGATGCCGATAGACTTGCAGTGGTTGACTTAATGTTAATGCGCATGGCATTGTGCGAAATGTTGCATTTTCCCTACATTCCGGTTAAAGTAAGTATTAACGAATATTTAGAGTTGGCCAAACTTTACTCAACCCCAAATAGCCATGGCTTTATAAATGGTGTGTTGGACAAAGTTAACCAAGAAATGAAACAAGATAATAAATTAAACAAGTTAGGCCGCGGCCTTGTTGAATAAAATATTACTATGAAAAAACTACTTTTAACAACAATTAGTTTAGGTGTATTATTGGTTAGTTGCAATAACAATAACAGCGATAAACTGCCTGCAAATATTATTAATATTGATGCAACAGCTAACGAATCGGCTGGAGAAAACAATGCTAATAAACCTGAAATTAAGTTTGATGAAACCGCTCATTTATTTGGAGTAATTAAAGAAGGCGAAAAGGCTTCGTACAGCTTTAAATTTAAAAACACAGGCAAAAGCGATTTACTTATAGTAAGTGCAAATGCAAGTTGTGGCTGTACTGTACCCGAATACCCTAAAGGAATTATTAAACCAGGCGAAGAAGGTTTTGTAAAAGTAGTTTTTGATAGCAAAGGAAAAGTTGGTGTGTTTGAAAAAACAATTACCCTAACTTGCAATACAGAAATTAGAGAAACCGTTTTAACAATAGGCGGTGAAGTAGTAGAATAAAACTTATTATTTAAAACATTAACAACAAATAACAATGACAAACATTTTATTAATGATGGGCCCACAAAGTGGTGGCGGAGGAATTGGAAGTTTCCTTCCTTTAATTTTAATTATGGTGGTATTTTATTTCTTTATGATTTACCCGCAAATGAAAAAAACTAAAGCGCAAAAGAAATTTAGAGAAGCTTTAGCCGAAGGTGATAAAGTAATTACCTTAGGTGGTGTGCATGGTAAAATCGAGAAAATGGACGATACTACTTTTATTATTAATAGTGAAGGTACTCGTTTACGTATCGATAGATCTTCTATTAGTATGGAAGCAAGCCAAGCGCTTAATGCTCCTAAAAAAGAAGAGAAGAAATAACATTACCATACAAAAAACATTTGAGGCCGTTAGTTTTAACAATTAACGGCCTTTTTTATTTAGCGCTATCCTTTAAAAGCTGTTTCTAACTTTGAAACAGCTTTTATGTAACAAAATCAGCAACTACATTGTTAACATTAATAATTGGCCTACTAGTATAAAATTTAATGTTGTTAATATAAAAAAAATATTACCTTTAAATTTTCAAATCTAAAAAACAAATAAAATGTTAACTATCACAACAACTCGAATTCCGCCAACTAGGTTTGCGCAATTCAATTCAATTCAATTCAATTCAATTCAATTCAATTCAATTCAATTCAATTACTAAGGTAGTTGTCTTAACCCTCCTCATATTCTCAACAAATTCTTTGTCAGCTGGATCATGGAGTTATCCAAACGGTAATCAAACTAAAATTGCAGATTTAGTTACATTGGCTTCTTATCCATATAAAGTACACAATTATTATTCCGATAACGACCTAAGATATACAATTCAGGCATCAAGTGGGCTTTACATTCAGTTTGCAGTAGAAATAGAAGCGGTAATACCAACTCTATACTCATACACTACTTTTCAAGGCATTGTAAGTAATACTTATCAAAATACTGGTACAACAGTTAACATCGGATATATGACGAATCAATATGGAATACTCAATGTTGATTTAGGAGTTAAATTAAGCATGACAGATAATGAGGCAAATTGTAACGAATATAAAATAAGGTACAGGCTTACATGTGTAAATGGTTACCCCCAATTTTCGTCTGATTGGGCTGAGATAAAAATCATCAAACAAGAACATTTATCCCCAGTTTTAACGCTTGCTCAAAAACAAAATGTAGATGCTGTATTGCAAACGCCAGACTTAATGATAAAAGACCACAGATTAGATGGAGGTTTTGAACCTTTTAGCTCTAATGTTTGGAATTATGATTATAGAGAAATTACTCAATGTAAAGACTTTTTTAATACTCCAGGAACAACATTAGATGTCTTTGAAAACCCGATGTATAGTATAAATAATCCACCTAGAGCAAATACATTCATAGTAAAAGTACGTAATAGAAGCTGTGTAAGTACACCTCCAGCAGAACTTCATGCCTACTGGACAATTGCCAGATTATGGGAGCCATGGGCAAGCGATTGGAAAAACCACAATAGATATATTTCGGAAAGTGACGGAAATTCATTGTTTGACAAGGATGGAATTGAGAGGCCGTTAGGTAACCACATGACCTTAACCGATAAATATGATTATTCAAGTCCAGAAAAAGCAATATCAATTCCTACAGTCCCAGGTGCTGGTTCAGAGGATGTTTTTATTGAATGGATTGTACCAAACCCTGATTGGTACTTAGGAACATCAACCTTACCTATTCAAGTAAAAAGTACTGGAGAACCTGTAATTTGTTTACTCGCCAGAATTAACGAACCATGGAGAACTGATAATGGATTTTATCTTAACCCAAACACATTTACTACCAAAACCAATATAGTTGATTATGTAAGTGCCAACAATAATGCTGCAACAAGAAATACGTTTATACTTAATAGTAAAAATGGTTATAAAAATACACCATCAAACCAGAATCCAAGAAGTAGAGTTGGTGTAATTGCGATTAACAATCCCGAAAACCAACCTAATATTAATATTGGCTTACTTCGTGATTTACTACCTAATGATGATGGTTACAACTTTACAAGTCATGCAAGGGTTACCCTTTATCTTGACTCTTTGATTTGGAATAGATGGATAAATGGAGGAATGTTAGGCAATAATTATACAGTAATTGACAACCAAATTATACAAATTACCAACTCTAATTTTGCTAGTTTAAATAATATTAATCTGGAAGATACTGAAATGGGATTCATGGGTATTGAGGTAGAATATTTTGCTGATGCATTACCAGAGAACAGTTTCGCATACAATTTTAGTATTGGTGCATTAGACCCAAATTCGATAGTAACCGATAGCCTACCAAGAATGATAGGTTCTCCATCACACTTTGAGTCTATAATTTTAGATAGTATAAAATCAGAATATATTGGTGATGACGATAATTTATACAAAAGAAGTGTTGGCATTAAAACTATGGAAAAAACATCATACAAGATATTTCCGAATCCTGCTAGCGACTTTGTTTTAATAACCGACCTACCTAGTGCTGAAACCTTCATAATTAACCTATTCGATATTCAAGGTAAAAAATTAAAAAATATAGATGTACATCAAAATAATGGTGTATTAAAAGTTGACATTTCTGATGTCCCTAATGGGTTTTATTTAATACAATGTAAATCCAGAACAGGTGATATAACACGAAAAATTAGCATTGCTCGTTAATAAACCAGAGGTAGGCAATTCTTATATGAGTTGCTTACCATTTTTAACTCAATGATGATAAAATTAAAATTTGGACTAATTGTTTTTCTAAGCTTGCATTTGCCAAATTGTGTAAATGCTCAGATTAATCTTGTGCCGAACTGGAGCTTTGAAGAATATTATTACCAGAAAAATTATGAATGGAATGACTATTTAGATTCAACCGTAAAAGAATGGAATGACTACACATTTTTGGATAGAAGTATGGTATTTTCCGCAGGAGGTTATTGCAATTCTGATGCAAACAATACAAATATCTGGGTTGGAACCCCGCTAAACCTTCTTGGATACCAGTACCCTGTTCATGGGAAAGCATACTTATTGCTAAGCATGAGAACTTACAAAGATTCAATTAACCCAAGCTATAGGAATATAAGAGGTGCTAAACTTAAAAGTCCAATGAAAATAGGTAGCAGATACCAGTGTAGCTTTAACCTAAGTCCAGCAGAAAAAAGCAATATGGCTCTGAATAAATTTGGTATGCTTTTTTTTACTAACGAAACAAACTTGGGTATAGGAAAGAATGAGGCTTATAAAAACCAAAAATGGCCAAATAGAGCGCACATATTAAGCGACAGTATATTATTTGACACAACACGTTGGTATAAAATAGAGCAAGAGTTTGTTGCAGATAGTGCATACGCATTTGTATTAATCGGCAATTTTTTTAACCTAGATTCTTTAACATACAAGCAAATAACTTATGATAGTACCCTACCAGCACATTATTCAACAACTTCCTTTTATTACTTAGATGCGGTTGAAGTATTTGAGCTTTCACCTAAAGTCTATTCTAATAAATATATTATTTGTAAAGATGATACAGTGAATCTTAAAGCTAAATATTTAGATAGTTCAAACACGTGGTACATTAATAATAGTTTGATAAATGAATTTGATAGTATTATTGTTAGATTAAGTAAAACAGATACTTTTTATTTAAAAAAAAACAATCATGTTTACGACTCCATTATAATAGAAGTAATAGATAACTCATTAGAAATTCTGCCTCCTGATTTAGAATTATGCCAACAATTAAGCATTAATATAAATTCACTAATAAACGCAGATAAATTTTTATGGAATACCGGAGATACCAATAAGCAGATAGTATTAACAAATGCAGGTACATATTGGCTTAAAGCCAGTATTGGAAATTGTATTTTAATCGATTCTATAATCATATCTAGCTGTGGAGCCCACTTTTTTATCCCTAATGCATTCTCACCAAATGGAGATGGGATTAATGATGTTTTTGAACCCAAAGCAACACGTATATTAGCATATAAACTATTTATTTATGATGCTTGGGGAAAAGAAATATATATTTTGGATGATAAATATAATCGATTTTGGGATGGTCAGAATTTCTCCAATGGAGTTTACTTTTATAAAGGCTATTACATTGATGAAATGGAAAAAACATTTGGCTTTAAGGGTAATTTTACATTATTAAAATGAGGTTTAAATGGATGAACTAATATTTGAAAAACAATGTAATACGCGTAAATTATAAACCCTGATAACTAGTGTTTTTGAATAACTTTATTCGAGTATAATTTAGAAAAAATTATATTGCATAAAAGTAATAACTATGTTCCGTAAAATATCATTAGTTACCCAAAGAGAATTTATTACCCGAGTTAGAAAAAAATCGTTTATTATAATGACATTGGCCGCACCAATGTTAATTGTATTATTTTATGGTTTGATATTTTATTTTGCCATAAATAAAGATATTGGCGCCACTAAAAAAAGTATTTACGTAAGCGACCAAAGCGGTAACTATTTGGGCAAGCTAAAAAACAGCGAAAGCATGGAGTTTATTTATGGTTATGTTGAGCCCGGTAAACAACAACAATTTTTAAATGATGAAAACTACTACGCCTTACTAGATATACCTAATACAACACCCGATAGT
>JAUCCO010000134.1:0-9314 GCA_034676125.1 Bacteroidia bacterium | reverse complement strand
TTTTAACATTGGCATTTTCACCATTCACTTCTCAATACAATTGCCCCAAAGCAATTGCCTTTCAGCATTCACTCGAAGCGGCTAAAACTTTCAAGTTGAAACTAAAATTCTGCACATTTTAATCACTAAAATTTCAAACAAAAAAAAGCCGCTTTAACGTGTGTTAAAGCGGCTTTTTAGTTTAGTTAAATTGATAAAATCAATTCAATATAAGTTGGTATTATTTTACAAAATCTTCAAATAATACTTTAAACTCTACTCTTCTGTTTTTAGCTCTACCTGGAGCAGTTTTGTTATCTTGAACTGGTTGTGTATCTCCATAACCATCAGATTCAATTCTGTTAGTAGAAATACCTTTTTTCTCTATGTATTGTTCTACTGCAAGTGCTCTTTCTTTAGATAATTGTAAGTTACTAGCTTCTTTACCTACGTTATCGGTATGGCCCATTACAAATAATCTGTAATCAGGGTTTTCAACCATCACTTTTACCACTTGGTCAAGTATTGGGTATGATTGTTTTTTGATTGTAGACTTACCAGTTTCAAATTGTATACCTTGAAGTGCACGCTCAAACAATGCTTTAACTGCTGCTTTAATCTCTGGACAACCATTGTTGCTTGCAGGACCAGCTACCATTGGGCATTTGTCTTTGTTATCAGGTATACCGTCACCGTCAGAATCTGGACAACCATTAAACTGTGCAATACCTTTAAGTTTAGGACACTCGTCTTTCGAATCTTCAATACCATCGCCATCAGTATCAGGACAACCGTTAAATTGTGCGATACCAGCTACTGTAGGGCATTTGTCTTCGCTATCTTGTATTCCATCACCATCTGTATCAGGGCAACCTTCAAACTTAGCTATACCAGCTACATCTGGGCACTTGTCTTTGCTATCTTCAATACCATCACCATCAGTATCAGGGCAACCACCAAAAGCAGCTAATCCTTTTACAGTAGGGCATTTATCTTTATTATCAGCAATTCCATCACCGTCTGTATCTACCATACATCCGTCTTTATCTATTTGATCACCAGCAACTGTGTTAGGACACTTGTCTTTACTATCAGATACGCCATCACCATCAGTATCTTTGGCTTTACCAAATATAAACTGAAGACCTGCGCTATGGTGCCAAAGTTGATCACCAAAATCTTTGTTGTAAGCTGGGTTACCTTCAGAGCGGTCATTGTTTGTTAAACCATAATGAGACTGTAAGTTAATATAAATTTTTTCAGTAATTTTTACATTAACACCAATACCTAATGGTAAAACTACCTCGTTTAATTTTTCGTTTGGAGATAATGCCACCATAGTAGGCATTTCTACTCTTCTGTATCCAACACCAGCCATTAAATAAGGGGTAAATCTTGCATAGTCTTTACCTAAAAATTTCCAACGTGCAGTAACATCAGCATATTGAAAACTACGGTAAAAATAATTAGAAGCATCTTTGTAATAGCCCCATTCTCCAAAACCACCACTTAAGTTAAAATCAAAACTTTTTGTTTGATATTTACTAACGTTTAGTGAAATATAACCAGGTTGGTTTTTTCTTGAATTATTGGGTGGCAACGTGTGTGGATTTAAGTCGAATTTGAAGAAACCATTTCCCATTTCTCCATAATATTCGGTTAGGCCAGCATTTAGGCCAATGCCCCATTTGTAATCTGGTGTTTGTGCATATAACGCTACTTGTGTTAATAATGCAATTGATAGTAATGCTTTTTTCATAATATACTTTTTTGTAAGGATGCAAACATAGTTGAAATTACTGTGCCACTCCGATATCCTTAACCATTACGGGGGGTTATTGTTTTTGGGAATTTATAATTGGGGAATTTACACTACACTGTTGTGGAATATTTTTCGTGCTTATTTTAAATTTTAGCTAACGGTATAGACTTTTTACCTGACCCACCATAGTATTAAATTTAAATTAAATTATGTGTAAACTCTTCTTCATTTAAATAAGAACAGCAACTATTTATTACTCCATTTACTAGCTTCAAAAATCATAAGTTTCTAAAAATATGTATATTATGTAGTGATGTTATCTTTAAGTAATTCAGCACTTTCTTTTTCAGGCCATTTTTCTTCAAGTGATATCATATTATGTGCATCTGCAAATACAGGTGGCTTTGATTTTGCCGTAATTCTAATATAATGGTGGTTAAATACATTTAAAGCAATATGACACGGTTTTATATCACCAAACTCCAAATTACGTTTTTTACTACGCATATATATATCAAAGTCAGCACCTTGTATACGTTCATCCCATGGGCCAATTTTATCAAGTGCAGTGCGGTTAAAAATTACCGAGTTGCCCACAAATCCTTCAACCACCTTGTTTTTAAATAGTTTTTGGCGTTTTAGGTTAAAGTTTTCCCAGTTGGGGTACATTAATTTATGCATAAGCAATAGGTTAAACTTACTCAACCCAAATTGTTTTAGTACATTTTTGATGCGTTTCCATTTGCGGCCAAGCTTTTTGGTTAATTCAGGTGTTTCCACCCGCTCAATTCCACACACCGTAATTAAGTCGAGGTTGTTTACCTGCATGCTCTCCATTATTTTTTGATCCCATTGCGGGCACACAATAATATCGTTGTTTAAAAATGCAAATAAATTGTATTTGGCCGCTTTAATGCCCTGGTTTTGGGTGTATGGATAACTGTAATTGGCATTATTGGCAATAACCACTGCGCCTTCCTTTTCAAAAAACTCACGTGTTCCGTCAGTCGAGTTGTTATCAATAATAATTAACTCAAATGGATTTACGGTGTACTTGCGTATATTTTCTAAAAAAATTTTGTTCATTTCCAATTGGTTATGAACTGCCGTAATTATACTAATCATAAAAAATTTAGTTGCTGCGTATAGGTAGCAAATAAATGCTATTTATGTTGAATATAAAATTGCCTAACCAAGGTAGTTAATAAGTGCGTTTTTTGCGGTAATACAAAATGGTTTATTTGGCGATGTTTTTTATAACTTTGCCTTATTAACATTAGCCACCACACAAATTAAATAAAGATTTTTTTAGCTAATACTTGCATACTATAAAAACTATTCATACTTTCGCACACCTAAAAAATACTGTCATGGCATTTACAAGATACAAAAGAAAAGAAAAAAAGAACAGAACAGTGTCGAGATTACGTACACAGTCTATCAAACTTAATAACTTAGTTGTTAAAGTAATATCTCCTAATAAAGAAAAAGTAGTAGTTATAGAAGACTAACTACCTAGCACGCAAGTGTTATATATTAAAAGCCGTTAAACTAATTGTTTAACGGCTTTTGCTGTTTATTTAAAGCAAGATTATAAATAACATTTGCAGCCTTTGTACTTGCACCTATACCGCCTAAATCGTGTTTAAGTTGGGCATAATCTGCCATTAGTTTTTCGTGTTTATTACCTCCTTTAAGCACAGCATTTAGCTCGTTTGTTACATTACTTACCGTAAAGTCGTTTTGCAATAACTCGGTAATGGCGGGCTTATCTAAGCATAAATTTACCAACGATATGTATTTGATGTTTTTTACCAGTAACCGTGCAATTTTATAAGATATTGGATTGGCTACATAACCACACACCTGCGGAACGTTAAATAAAGCTGTTTCTAGGGTTGCAGTACCACTACAAACTATTGCTCCTTGAGCGTGTAGCATTAAATCGTATGTTTTACCAAATACTACTTTTACTTGTTTATTTAAAAATGGGGTATAAAATTCGGGGTCTAATCCAGGTGCACCGCCAATTATAAACTGGTAGTTGCTAAATTTGGTAATTACCTGCATCATTATAGGTAAAATGCGGTTAATTTCCTGTTTTCTGCTTCCAGGCAAAAGCGCAATAATGGGTTTGTTATTGATAACATAATCCTGTTTAAATTTCTCATCGGGCTGATGGTTTGCAATTGCATCAAGCAACGGATTACCAACATAAGTGCTTTTAACCTTCCATTTTTTAAAATAAGAAACTTCAAACGGAAAAATTAACAATAACTCATCAACAAACTTCTCTAGTTTTTTTCCCCTGTTTTCTTTCCATGCCCAAATTTTTGGTGCAATGTAGTAGGTTGTTTTTATGTTTTTTGATTTACAAAACTCAGCAATACGTATATTAAATCCTGGATAGTCAATTAAAATTACCACATCGGGGTTAAATGCTTCAATTTGTTTTTTACAGGTATTTATGTTTTTTAGTATGGATGATAAGTTTAAAATCACCTCAACAAAACCCATAATATTTACTTTTTTGTAATGCATTAATAAGCCGTTGGCCTCCGCTTGCATTAGGTCTCCGCCCCAGTAGTTAAATACCGCGTTGGCATCTTTCTGTTTGATGGCTTTAATTAAATTTGCCCCATGTAAATCGCCCGAAGCTTCGCCTGCTATTAAAAAATATTTCATTTTATGTTACAATTTTAACAAACTGTTATTAAACTACACGTTTAAAAACTATTTTTGATAAAAATAAAAAACACCAAACTATGGAAAACCAAAACGTAAATCAAAATCTTAATCAAGATAAAAAGGATAACCGTTCGATATTTTATATTGTATTAGCGTTATTAATGCTATCATTAATAGGTAACTTTTTTCAATACAATAACAACAAAATAGCGGTTAATTCACTTGATAATAAAATAGATACTTTAGTAACTGTTCAGATTCAGTTAGAAAAAGAACTGGTATCAACCGGAGCCGAACTGGAGAGTTACCGTGGCATTGCTGCAAACCTTGATTCGTTATTGGATGATGCCAATACTAAAGTAGCAGCGCAAGAAGATAAAATTAAAAAATTATTAGCGTCTGAGAAAAACGGTGAGCGTTTAAACAAAAAGTTAAAGATTGAACTTGCTGAGTTACGTAAATTAAAAGAGCAGTATCTTGAAAAAATAGATCAATTAATTACCGAAAACGAACAACTTAAAAAAGAGAACCAAGAGAAGGCTGAGGCAATTACAAAGTTAAACGAAGAGAAAGCCGGTTTGCAAAATAAAGTTGCTACTGCATCGCAATTAACAGCCGAGTACGTTAAAGTTAACTCGTTTAAAAAGAAAAGCAGCGGTAAGTTTGTAGAAACTAGTATGGCCAAACGTACCAATAAAATTGAAGTTGACCTAACTGTAATGGATAATAAAGTTGCAGAACCTGGTGACAAAATGGTGTATGTGGTGGTAAAAGAGCCTACAGGTAAAGTATTGGCTGGTGCAAGTATGGCTAAATTTACAATTGCCGAAACCAGCGAAGAAGTTGCTGCAACTGCATCATACAAAATGGTTTATACTGGACAAAAACAAGATATTAAAGTTAGTTTTGAAACAGATGATCGTAACTTAACTGCTGGTAATTACACCATTGAAATTTACATTGAAGGTTCATTAGTAAGTACTTCAACATACATATTACGTTAATAACATAAAATTACTTTTTAAAAAGGAGGCTGCTTTTATAAGTTGCCTCCTTTTTTGTTATGTTGAATTAGGGGAAAAAATATCGAATACTCAACTTTGAATACTAAATGTTGAAGTTTGGGAAGGGAAGTTTTTAGTTATGAATTAAGAAAGGAAAACTAAGAATGAAAAACAAACATCTTCCTTTCGAAACAAAGTCTAGCGGAGCTAATTTCAGATTTATAAACTGTAATTTTAATTCGTAATTCTTAATTCTTAATTGCAATTGAATATTCCGTTACTTGTGCTCGTTCAATTTCATTTTTAAATACTTGCTCGTAACGCTTTTTTTCTCTTTAGCTAAGTCCTCAGGTATGCCAGCAAAAACTAAATGCCCGCCTTCTGTGCCAGCTTCTGGACCCAAATCAATCACCCAATCTGCACATTTGATTACATCCATATTGTGTTCAATTACAATTATGGTGTGGCCATGATTTACCAATGCATTAAACGAGTCCATTAACTTTTTTATATCGTTAAAATGTAATCCAGTTGTTGGTTCATCAAAAATAAATAAGATGTGCTGATGCGATTTTCCTTTTCCTAAAAAGCTTGCCAGTTTAACACGTTGTGCTTCGCCACCACTTAAGGTATTGCTGCTTTGGCCTAAATGCACATAACCCAAACCTACATCTTGTAAAGGTTTAATTTTATTGTAAATACTAGTATCTTCTTTAAAAAACTCAAGTGCTTCATCAACACTCATGTTTAATACCTCGCTAATGTTTTTGCCATGGTGTTGGCAATCCAATATTTCTTCTTTAAAACGTGCGCCATTGCACGATTCGCAAGGTAAATGTATGTCGGCCATAAACTGCATTTCTATGGTTACTTCACCTTCGCCTTGGCAAGTTTCACAACGGCCACCATCCACATTAAAACTAAAATGTTGTGGTTTATATCCACGCGATTTGCTAATGGCTAAATTGGCATACAAATCTCTAATGGCATCATAAGCTTTTATGTATGTTATTGGGTTTGATCTTGATGATTTTCCGATAGGATTTTGGTCTACCATTTCGATGTGATGAATAGACTTTAAGTTGCCATCTAATTTATCAAATACGCCAGTTTTTTCGCCAGTATAATTACCCAATTGTTTTTGTAATGCAGGAAATAAAATACTTTTAACCAAAGTTGTTTTTCCGCTTCCGCTTACACCTGTTATTACAGATAAAATATGCAATGGAAACTTAACATCAAACCCTTTTAAGTTGTTTTGTCGTGCGCCTTTTACCTCCACAAAATCATTCCATTTTCTGCGTTTTGTTGGTAACGGTATTTGCTCAATTAAGTTTAGGTATTTTCCAGTTAAACTATTGCCATCTGCTTTAATTTCATCAACTGTTCCTTGAGCTACTTTTTCGCCACCATGTATTCCCGCAAAAGGTCCAATATCAATAATATCATCTGCCATTTCCATAATATCTTGGTCGTGTTCTACCACCACCACAGTATTGCCAATATCACGTAATTTACTAAGTACTTCAATTAATTTTTCGGTATCGCGGCTGTGCAATCCAATACTTGGCTCATCTAAAATATACAATGAACCAACAAGACTACTGCCCAATGATGTAGCAAGGTTTATGCGTTGACTTTCGCCACCACTAAGCGAGTTTGATAAACGATTAAGTGATAAATAACCCAGGCCTACGTTTTGCAAAAACAATAACCGCGAAGTAATTTCACGCAACATTCTATCGGCAATTTTTTGGTGCTGTTCGCTTAATTTAAGTTGGTTAAAATATTCGGCAGCTTGGTTAATACTTAATAATATTACCTCGTTTAAGCTTTTTTGATGTTTAATGTTTTTCTCTTTAGTGTCAATAAGTTTAACATAGCCTGCATCTTTTCTTAATCGGGTTCCTTTGCAATCTGGGCAGCCAGTTTTACCTCTGTACCTAGAAAGCATCACCCTATATTGTATTTTATAAGTTTGTTTTTCTATTTCCTTAAAAAACGCATCAATGCCACCCCAATCTTTATTGCCACGCCATAAATAATCACGTTGTTCTTCGGTTAATTCGTGGTAAGGTTTATGAATTGGGAATTTACTTTTAGTGCTTAGTTTTATAAACTCAGCTTTCCATTCGCTCATTTTTTCACCTTTCCACGGTGCAACGGCATCAGCATAAATACTTAAGCTTTTATCTGGCACTACTAAATCTTCATCAATACCAATTACGTTACCAAAACCTTCGCATGTTTTACAAGCGCCATAAGGGTTGTTAAAGCTAAAAAAGTTAGGGCTAGGTTCTTCAAAAGTAATTCCATCTAACTCAAATCTATTGTTGTAATGTTTGGTAGTTTTGGTGCCATCCTCATTCCAAATTTCAATATCACATTCGCCATTGCCTTCAAAAAAAGCAGTTTGCACGCTATCAGCTATTCGGTTACGGTTATCTTCATCATCTTTGGTTACACTAAACCTGTCAATTAATAAATAAATAGCATCGGTTTTTGTTGCTTTGGCTTTAGGTTTATAAGCTTCAATAAAGTCTTCAAGCTGCACCATTTCATTGTTGGCCAACAACCTGCTAAAGCCATTTTTTAAAAATATTTCAAGTTTCTTTTTAAGTGTTTCGCCACTACCATCAATATTCACCAATAATAATACGCGGGTATCTACTGGCAAAGCTTCCACTTCATCCACCACAATTTCTACCGTATGCCTAATTACAGGCTTATTGCTTATGGGTGAAATGGTAACACCTATGCGGGCAAACAATAATTTTAAATAATCGTAAATTTCTGTAGTGGTAGCAACAGTGCTTCTTGTGTTGCGGGTATTTACTTTTTGTTCAATAGCAATTGCAGGCGAAATGCCATGAATATAATCTACATCAGGCTTATTCATTTTGCCCAAAAACTGGCGCGCATAAGCCGATAAACTTTCTACATATCGCCTTTGACCTTCGGCATACAAGGTATCAAAAACTAAACTCGATTTTCCGCTGCCGCTAACACCAGTAACTACGGTAAGTTTATTACGTTTTATTTCTACATCAATGTTTTTAAGATTATGCACCCTAGCGCCTTTAATCTCTATATTTTTAGTCTTTTTTTCGCTTTTAAATGTCATCGTCCGCCCTTTGTAAAAATCTATGCAATAGTACAATTTTATAAGGTTTAACTGGGTGGTTTTGTTTTAGGTATTTTTCATCAATAACAGCATTGTGCATTTGAAGCCGTTTTATCAACCAAAAAACCTAAATTGCACGCTTTAATAAATGAAAATATACTTTAAATTACTTGCATTTGCCAAGCCATACAGCCGTTTTGTGCCCAAGTATGCAGTATTAGCCATACTTGCAGTGGTATTTGGGTTATTAAACTTTACCTTACTAATTCCGTTGCTAAATGTAATTTTCGAAAAAGTAGAAACACTTAATGAAGTTGCAAAACCTACCTTTAGTTTAAGTCTTGATTTTGCCAAAAACAGTTTCAATTATTATTTTGGGTTGATATTTAAACAATACGGACAAAGTGGTGCATTAAAGTTTGTATGTGCAGTAATTGTTGCATCTGTTTTTTTAGCTAACGTTTTTAAATATTGGTCGCAGCGGGTTTTAACAAACATGCGTACTTATGTTGTTAAAAACATTCGCGAAAGTTTGTTTCGTAAAATCACACAATTGCATGTTGGCTATTTTCAAAACCAGCGTAAGGGCGATTTAATGAGCAGCTTAAGTAATGATGTAAATGAGATTGAAAACTCGGTAGTTAGTTCGGTACAAGTTATTTTTCGCGAACCATTAATGATAATTGGTTATGTAATATTGCTGTTTACCATGAGTGTTAAATTAACTTTATTTACACTTATTGTATTGCCAATTTCT
>JAUCCO010000133.1:0-9387 GCA_034676125.1 Bacteroidia bacterium | reverse complement strand
TATCGGCATTTACACAACAATACATTGCAGATATTTACCAAATGAACAGAAATGAAATTGTGTGGCTTGCACGTTTACCGCAAGAAAATAGGATGCACAATATTATTATGCAACCAGGCAAATACAAAATAATTTACCGTGCAAGAACAGCCACCCGAAGCAACCAAACTTTCGAAAGAGAGTTTATTATTAACTCGGGTGCGGCAACCAATTTTACCTTAAATTAAACCGTTACCAATTTTACCAACAGCAAAAAAGAATAATTTATTTGATACATGAAAAAGTTTGAAGTACAAAACGTAAAAGATACCCGCTCGGGATTTGGCGCAGGCCTTAGCGAGTTGGGTAAAACAAACCCAAACGTGGTAGCACTTTGTGCCGATTTAACAGGATCGCTTAAAATGGATGCCTTTCAGAAAGAACAACCCGATCGCTTTTTTCAGGTTGGTATTGCCGAGGCAAACATGATTGGTTTAGCCGCAGGTTTAGCCATTGGCGATAAAATTCCGTTTACAGGTACATTTGCTAATTTTAGCACAGGCCGCGTTTACGATCAAATTCGCCAAAGTGTAGCCTACTCAAATAAAAATGTAAAAATTTGTGCTTCGCATGCAGGTGTTACCTTAGGCGAAGATGGCGCAACACACCAAATATTAGAAGACATTGGGTTAATGAAAATGTTACCAAACATGACTGTAATAAACCCATGCGATTATAACCAAACCAAAGCCGCAACTATTGCAATTGCAGATCATCAAGGACCCGTATATTTACGTTTTGGCCGCCCTGCAGTACCTAACTTTACAAGTGCTACAGATAAGTTTGAAATAGGCAAAGCATTAATGCTAAACGAAGGCGCTGATGTAACCATTTTTGCAACTGGCCACCTTGTTTGGCAAGCTATAGAGGCTGGGCATACACTAGCCGAGCAAGGCATTAGCGTAGAGTTAATTAATATACATACCATTAAACCATTAGATGCACAAGCCATACTAAAAAGTGTGCGCAAAACAGGTGCAGTAGTAACTGCCGAAGAACACCAAATGAATGGCGGCTTAGGCGATAGTATTTGCCAACTATTGGCACGCGAATTACCAACTCCGGTTGAGATGGTAGCAGTAAACGATAGCTTTGGCCAAAGCGGCACACCCGATGAATTAATGAAAGAATACGGACTAGATGCAGCACATATTGTAGCAGCCGTACAGCGTGTAATTAAACGCAAATAAAAACATTCAACAAGGCTAAAACCTCAAAGCCATACTGTATATTAACTTATGCAGTATGGCTTTTTTTATTTGGGGCTTTCCGGCTTGGGGCCGGCCGCGTGTTCTGTGCTACTTCGGTAGCACTGCCACCCGCTAAGCCAGTATTTATCGTACTTTATACCGAAAGCACATTCAATATAGTCCAATTTCAGATCGAACTTGATTGAACTATTTTCATGTAGCATCGGCATTACCATTGTAAAATTATTTTTTAGTTTGGACTAAAAAATAATTACAATTGGTATTATTGGGAGTTTGGTAGGTTGGGGATTTAGTATATTTTTGAATATTGTAAGTTCTATCATACCTGCAATAAAATAAATCCAACAAAAGTTCGGTTAATATCAGAACTATGTATAAATTTGTAATGTCTATAACATGAGAATTATAGGTAAGAAAACGATATTAAAACTTAAAAAGAAAAATATCGGCAATAGAAAACTTTGTAATGAAATCGATAAATTAATTACAGATTTAGAAGACTTCAACTCCAATAAAAAACAGATTAATGAAATAAGAGTTGATGCAGATTGTGTTCATAACGATGGGTTCTATTTTTTCAATACTCATATTCATAGGATACTAATATTGATAGAATTTGATAATGATGGAGAAGCAACAATTATTTGGGCTGGAAACCATCAAGAATATGAGGATACATTTAAAAACAACAAAACAACCATAGAAAAATGGTTAAGAAAAAACGGATTTGTAAGATAATGAAAACACATTTTGATATAGAAAATCTAGTAGAAAAGGGCATAATTACAAACGATTTGGATTATGAAAGGGCATTAATTGCTGATAGAAAACTGAGGTTACTTGCTAAAGACAATCTTCATTTTAAAACCCTGAGAACTAAGCTCCGTGATATTATTGAAAAATATGAAAACGAAGAATGGAATGATATTGACAAAGTAGATAATAAGAAGCTTGCTGATAATAAAAAGTTTGAACAAATTGCAGAACTCGAAAGGTTATTTATAGAAAACAGAAAGCAAGCAATAAAAAAAACACTTAAAGAATTTGACCTAACTCAAGAAAATTTAGCTTCTATTTTAGGTCATAAAAGTAAAACCCACATGTCTGAACTCATGAATGGAATTAAACCATTTACACTTAAAGATTTGATAATTATAAACCAAGTATTAAATGTGGAGCTTGGTTTATTAATACCAGTATTTCTATCAGGCGAAGACCAAATAAAAGTAAAAGAAGCCTTACTAAAGCTAGGAAAACCGAAAGTAAAGCTTACTAATAAAAACTTAGTACTGAGCTAAACAATTACAATACACGCCTTGGTTATGCCCCTATTCTTAGCAAAATCCATGTTCCACTATTTTCAAACCAAGCCAAACAAAAATAGAATTACGCATCTCAGCTAAAAACAGCTAAAAATCAATCTTTAATTTGTTTTATTAACTTTTATTGGCATTTTTACATAACGGTTTAATACCTAATTTTAAACTAAAAAACTACTGCCAAATGAAACTTACAACTGAACAAATTGACATCATTAATTCAATCGGAAACATCAAAATAAATGCTGTTGCGGGGTCAGGGAAAACTACCACCGTTATTGAGTATGCTAAAGCAAAACCAAAGCACAGTAAAATTCTGTATTTAGCATTTAATAAATCGGTTAAAATAGAGGCTGCAAAAAGATTTGCTGATAAAGGATTGTTGAATGTAAAAGTAGAAACTGCACACTCACTTGCTTATAAGCACATTGTTTTTCAAAACCAATACAAAATAAGGTCGCAAGGGTATAAAACCAACGAAATTGCAGAGCTTTTAAACCTTAAAGGCAATGAAGAAAAACATACCGAGTATGTGATTGCAAACCACATAAATAAATTTATTGCCTACTTCTGTAACAGTGATAAAAGCAAGGTTCAAGAGCTAAATTACCTTGATATGGTAGCCGATCCTAAAGCTAAAACATTTGTAACTACTTATTATGAATATATCGTTTCGCAGGTACGCATTTTACTAGCAAAAATGGATAAGGGAGAAATTGAGATAACCCACGATTTTTATTTGAAAAAGTTTCAACTTTCAAACCCTAAACTAAATTATGACTATATACTATTTGATGAAGGCCAAGATGCATCTCCTGCTATGCTTGACGTTTTCTTAAAACAAAAAGCTACAAAAGTTATTGTAGGCGATACGCATCAACAAATTTATGGTTGGCGATTTGCCGTAAACTCACTAGAAAAGGCCGATTTTAAAACCTATCATCTTTCTACAAGCTTTAGATTTAGTCAAGATATTGCTGACCTTGCTATTGAAATTTTAAACTACAAAAGTTTACTAAGGGAGCATCAAACAGCAAAAATTACTGGACAAGGATTGAGCAAGGATATAAAAACCAAAGCCACAATTGCACGCACAAACCTTGGCTTGTTACTTAAAGCAATAGAATACATTACCGAAAAAGAAACCGTTAATCATATCTATTTTGAGGGCAACATCAACTCCTATACATATGCTGACGAGGGTGCTTCGCTCTATGATGTTTTAAATCTTTATAACAATAAAAAACATTTGATAAAAGACCAACTTATCAAAGCAATGAATAACCTAGACGAGTTAGAAGAGTACATCAAAAAAACTGAAGATGTGCAACTAGCAATGATGGTTGAAATTGTAAAAGAGTATGGAAACAAAATTCCAGGAATTATCAAAACCATTAAAGAAAAACATGTTGACAATGACAATAAAGAGAAAGCTGAAATGATTTTTTCAACAGTGCATCGTTGTAAAGGTATGGAGTATGATGCTATTCAACTTGTGAATGATTTTATAACCGAAGAAAAAATTGAAAAGCAAGCAGGAGACAATAGCGAACATAACATTAGCAAACTTAACGAGGAAATTAACTTGCTTTATGTTGCTGTTACCCGAACTAAAAACCGCATTCATATTCCAGAAGATTTAATGCCAAGTGACTTTGCTTCTAGAGCACAAATTCACATCATAAAGGATTTAAGCGAAGAAGAAAAACAACATAAAAAATCAATCGAAACAAACCTAAAAGTTAATAAACCAGAAAAAGTATACTCTTTAGATAAAGTAAGAACAACACATAAAGATGCCTATAAACCTTGGACAACCG
Organism: Bacteroidia bacterium; assembly: GCA_034676125.1. GTDB lineage: Bacteria > Bacteroidota > Bacteroidia > UKL13-3 > UKL13-3 > UBA6183. The sequence goes on along the minus strand of JAUCCO010000133.1, from coordinate 4,998 downwards.
AACTTGACGAAGAATTAACAACCATGTTTTGTGAAGGAATAAACCCCAAAGATATAGCCAAACATTTTGGCCGAACAAAAGGAGCCATTGCATCGCGAATTAAAAAACTAGAACTTGTTGAATTGTATGGGTAATTTTAAATAAACAATTACTAACTAACTCTTTCTCCAAACAGAAATAAGAACATTAGATTACTTTAATTATCTAAAGAAAGCATATCCACACTTCAATTTATTCCTTCACTCCTAACAACCTTATTGCAGCCGTAGGGATAAAATGCTTTGATTAATGTATTTGCTTTAATCTTTCCCACAAATTATATAACACTTTGATTTGTGAAATTTTAACTTCATTTTTACCATACAGTTTATGTCAGCTATTTTTTATTTGACTAAAAACTTTAACGAAACAAAAAACCTATGAAAAATATTGCAAACGCATTTGATAGCTCCTAGATATAATTTTAATTTTAAACCCAAACATGGAAATTGTATCCATTTAAAAATACAGGGCGGAAACGAAAAGCCATATGAGTAGTAACCTTTAAACAATAACCAAATATAAAATTTATGGAAGTACAAAAAGTAGACATGTTTATCATGTCAAATGCAAAGTTTTTCGAAAGTCACCAGTTAAATATGATTAGAGAAAGACTGCTTGAAGTAGATGACTCTAAGTGGGTAATGATATCAACCCTTCAATTTAAAGACCCCACTACCAGCTTAATAATTTCAATCTTAGCTGGCTCATTAGGCATTGATAGATTTATGATTGGCGATACTGGACTTGGAGTTGGTAAGCTAGTAACTTGTGGCGGATTTGGAATTTGGTCAATTATAGATTGGTTTATGATTCAAAAGGCAACAAGAGAAAAAAACATGGAAAAAATTCAACCATTTTTGTATTAATGACACTTAGCAGGAATAAGCTTTACGCTATAATGTTTATTGCTTGTTTGGCAGGGTATATTTGGCTCTATTTTAATATTGTATTTAGTTACACAGCAAACAAATCAATTGAGGTTTGTTTAATAAAGCATGTTACAAATATACCCTGTCCGTCCTGTGGCTCCACCCGTTCAGTTGTTTTAATAAGCAAAGGAAATTTTATTGAAGCAATGCTTATTAATCCTATAGGTTATTTAATTGCTAGTATTATGCTATTAGCTCCTATTTGGATAATTGCAGATACGTTAACACAAAAAAATACCTTATTTAATTTCTATAAAAAAATAGAAACCTACCTTCAAAAACCAAAATTTGCAATCCCATTGATTTTTCTTGTTATAATCAATTGGATTTGGAATATTACTAAAGGACTATGATCAACGTAAAAAAATTTAGTTACGAACCAGGTGAACATGAAGCCGAAGCGGCTTCAAATAGTTACTTAATGTCATTAATAGCAATTGTTGCTGGCTTACCTTTACCCATAATCAACCTTATTGCAACACTCATATTTTATTTAGGTAACCGTAAAGCAACGTATTTTGTTCGTTGGCATTGCACACAAGCCTTATTGTCGCAAGTATCTATGCTTTTTATTAATAGCTATGGTTTTTGGTGGACAGTTTCAATTATATTTACAGATGAAACTATAACGAGTAGGTTTATTGCATACATTATTGCAGCCTTAATTTTTAACATCACCGAGTTTATTGCAACAATATATACTGCCATAAAAACAAGAAAAGGAATCCATGTATCATGGTGGTTTTATGGTAATCTTACCAATTTAATTTGTAGGAAATAATTATGAAAAAAGTTATCATTCAAGGAAGTATAACTGTTGCTTTATTTTTTGCAACATGGTTTGCCTTAACCCAAATTGATTGGGTAAAAGTGTTTAGTGTTGAAAAAGTAACTGATAAAACAGAAGAGAAATTAGGTGAACTATTTTGGGAGATTTTTCAAAAGTCGGAAAAGGAAAATAAGAACCCATTTGTAGTAACCTCCATCGATAGTATCATTACAAAAATTTGTGATGCTAATACAATCAATCGCAATTTAATTAAGGTTCATGTTTTAGATAAAGATGAGATTAATGCATTTGCCTTACCTGGTGGGCATTTAATTATAAACAGTGGCTTGATAAAAAATGCCGACAACCAGGAAGAACTAAGCGGAGTTATTTGCCACGAAATTGCTCACATACAACTTAGCCATGTGATGAAAAAACTTGTAAAAGAAATCGGGTTAACTGCATTAATATCTATGACAACTGGTAATGGTAGTGGAGAGATTATTAAAGAAACCGCACGTATGATTTCTTCTTCGGCATTTGATAGAAGCTTAGAAAAAGAAGCAGATATTAAAGCGGTAGAGTATTTAATTAATGCCAAAATAAATCCCGAGCCTTTTGCTAATTTCCTTTACAAATTATCTGTAAAAGAAAACGAAACAACAAAATATCTAACATGGGTAAGTACTCATCCTGACTCGAAAGAAAGAGCGGAATACATTATAGAAACGATTAAAAACAATAAAGTAAAATTTGTACCAATACTTACAACCCAAACATGGGAAAAGTTGAAAGCTCTTGCAAGCAATAATAGTGAGCAACAATTGTAACTCCACTCCATTATCATAACCATCACCTATGACAGAATTTTGGGAAGAAGCCTTTAAAGACAAAGGTGAAATGTGGGGTTTTGAGCCCGCAAATTCTACAGTTATAACAAACAATATTTTTGTAGCACATAACTTAAAAAATATCCTTATTCCGGGAATTGGTTATGGCAGAAATGCCCAAATATTTAGAACTCATGGAATGAATGTTACCGGAATTGAAATTTCGAAAACTGCCATAGATTTAGCACATAAACATTTGGGCAACGACTTAATTATTTATCATGGTTCGGTAACGCAAATGCCATTTGATAATAAATTATATGACGGAATTTATTGTTATGCTTTAATACATTTGTTAAATAAAAACGAAAGAGCAAAACTAATTAGTGATTGCTTTAACCAATTAACAGCAGGTGGTTATATGTTTTTTACAGCGGTTACCAAGCAAGCCTCAATTTATGGACAAGGGACTTGCATTGAAAAAGAAAGGTTTGAAATTTTTGGTGGTGTAAAAATGTTTTTTTATGATGAAGAAACCATCAAAGAAGCATTTGCTAAAGTAGGATTATTTGAAATAGAAGTGGTTGATGATGTGTATCCATTTTATTTGATAAAATGTAAAAAAAGTAATTGATATGCTGCTAAAAAATAACTCTTGCCTAAGCGTTTGTTATGAACTTATTTACAATGCTGTTTAAATCAACAATACATGGACAATTTTTATAAATTATTTTTAGCGCTTCATATCATTGGTGGTTCAGTCGGGCTTTTTACTGGCACAATAAACCTTGTGCGAAAAAAAGGCGACAAAAACCATAAACTAATTGGTAAAATCTTTGCATATAGTATGTTGGTTGCAGGATGTTCAGCACTCATTCTATCCCTCATTCATCCCAACTATTTTTTATTTATTATAGGTGTATTAACCCTTTATTTAGTTGGAACAGGCTACCGATATATTTACTTAAAATTGTTGGGTAGCAACCAAAAACCAAAGTTGCTAGATTGGGTAATTACTATTGGTATGTTATTGGCAGGAGTTGTATTTATTGTGCTTGGTGTAATTCATTTAGTAACACAAAATAATTTTGGTATTGTATTTATTGTGTTTGGTACACTTGGCTTGCGTTCTGTAAAAACCGACTTCGACAATTATAGTGGTAAACTTAAAGAAAAAAACTATTGGCTACTTGTACACTTACAGCGAATGACAGGAGCTTACATTGCCGCTATTACAGCCTTTTTGGTGGTAAACTTAAAGTATGCTCCAGCGGCTATTCCTGCAGCATTAGTATGGCTTTTACCAACGCTAATTATTACACCTTTAATTATCAAGTGGTCAAAAAAATATAAGGTTAAGTTAAAGTTGCCTAACAACAACTAAGACGAAAATTAATATGCACAAGCAACTACTTTACAAAACCGTTTATTGCAAAAAAATTAAAACACCATTCAATATTTTTTTATATTTACCCGAATAAATATAACCATTTGAAAAAAACAATCTCCATATTTTTATTGGTAATTTTGCTTATACAAACAGGCGGATTGTTGGTTATTTTTAAAATAGAACAGTCGTATATAAAGGGTAAAATGCATGTTACTTTAAATAATAGTAAAACCCGATTTCGAAAAATAACCTTATCATTATCCGACTACCAAAAAAACAGTATAAATACCGAGGAAATTATTGTTGATGGGAAAATGTATGATATTAAATCGATTACAATAACTGACAATAAGGTTGAACTATTGGTAATACACGATATTGATGAGGAAAATATAATTGAAAAAATAACTCGTACTGCTAATCAAGATAAGGCCACAAAAGGAAATCTTGTATGTAAGTTAAGAAAATTTGTTTCGCTTAATTACCTTTCTACAAATCAGCCCGCAACACCGCAAATAGTTAAGTCTTCAAACAACATTTTTTATTGTAATCATTCAAAGCTTGTTTCAACAGTTGCTGATATTTCAAACCCACCGCCACAATAACACCAAGTAACTTTCTTAAAAACAAATTGCATTAGTAATATTTATTAATAAGGCAACTCATGCAATTTTTTTAAAGTTGATTGCTATTTAATACCAATTGTAATTATTTTTTTAGTCCAAACTGAAAAATAATTTTACAATAATAATGCCGATGCTACCTGCAAATAAGTCAATGAGGCCCGAGTTGAAATTGGATTATATTGAATGTGCTTTCGGTATATAAAAAAGATAGTTTTAGTCAAGTTACCGCAAGCAGAACCACAACTCAACCATAAAGAAATAAACATTATATAGAATCGATAATCTAATTGTACTCCAATTTTATTGGCCAATTAATTAACGTTTATGTACTAATAAAATTAATATATGAATTATAAAAAATCATTGTTGTCCGATAAAAGTACAAAATGCAACTTGGATTATAAAATGCACT
>JAUCCO010000132.1:0-9467 GCA_034676125.1 Bacteroidia bacterium | reverse complement strand
AAAACTTAGCTTCAGGATATATAGCCCAAAGAGGTGATGCAGTAGGAATTATTGGACGAAACGGAGCAGGAAAAAGTACCCTACTAAAAATACTCTCTAGAGTTACCTCACCAAGTACAGGTAAAATAAATATTAAAGGGCGTGTAGCCAGTTTGCTGGAAGTGGGAACCGGCTTTCATCCCGAACTTACCGGCAGAGAAAATATATTTTTAAATGGCGCCATTTTGGGCATGCGTAAAAAAGAAATACAACGTAAGCTCGATGAGATTATTGACTTTAGCGGTGTAGAACGTTATATTGATACCCCCGTTAAACGATACAGCAGCGGAATGTATGTACGCTTGGCTTTTGCAGTAGCAGCCCATTTAGAAAGTGAAATTTTAATTGTAGATGAAGTACTAGCTGTAGGGGATGCAGAATTTCAAAAAAAATGTTTGGGAAAAATGGGAGATGTGAGTAAAAGCGATGGACGTACCGTACTTTTTGTCAGCCATAACATGATAGCCGTTCAGAAATTATGTAGTAGTGCGATTGTGCTAAAAAACGGACAAGTAATAGGACAAGGCGAATCATCTAATATCGTAAATAAATATTTAAACGATGGTAGTATGACAAAGTATCAATTTGATGGGACTAAAATTAACTACAATCAGGATAAAATAAGGTTGATAAACGCTCGAATAGATAAAATTGGGGATAGTGAAAAAATTAATATCAGTGAATCATTTGATGTTTTCCTGGAAATTAAGTCATTATGCACAACAAATGTAAATTTCACTTTAATGGTACACAGTCAGAATGAGGAGCACATCTTATCTACTACATCATTAAATAGAAATGGAGCCAATTATAATATGGAAAGTGGAAATTTCTTGGTTAAATGTACCATACCAGGAGACTTCTTTAACTGCGGCACATACAAATTCACACTACTTGTTGTTGAAAATTACTCTACAGTACTTCTGAAGATAGAAAATATTTTCATTTTGGATTTTGAGGAGGAGATATATGACCGAGGTGGCTATTTGGGGCCTTGGAGTGGTATTGTTAGACCTAAATGGAATTGGAACCTAAATAAAACGATATGATTAAACAATTATTAAACTACGTAAAACGTGGTAAAAAAAGTAAATTCAAGGATTTTTTAAATCAACTTGACCAAATTTATGAGTATGCACCTATTGATTTTGGTGGGGGATGCTCTTATGAGAAGGCCTTGACTCTTGCATTTCTCATAAAAGAATATAACCTAATGCATTCTGCTGATATAGGAGTATACAGAGGGCGTTCATTGTTTCCACAAAGCCTATCGCACAAGTTAAATACAAATGGAATTGCTTATGCGATAGACCCATACGATAGCATAGCTGCAATACAGGTAGATAGATTAGATATAAAAAATGAACTGACTAAATTTGCCCAAACTACTGATTTCAATCAAATATACAACGATGTTCTCAGTCTTATTAAAAAGTTCAATCTTGAGCCAAATACCAAATTCATAAGACAAAAATCCCATGAAGCAGCCGAATTCTTCATTAAGAACAATATAAAACTAGGCCTAGTTCATATAGACGGTAACCACGACACAAAATATGTTATGCAAGACGTTTATGATTACCTACCATTATTAGACGACACTGGATTTATAGTACTAGATGACATAACATGGGAGTCGGTAAGACCAGCTTATGATTATTTGAGTGAACACTTAACATATCTCGGAGAATGCGTTAATGCATCTAATGATTTTGCGATATACACTAACATCGATAAAGCAAAAGTTAAACAAATATCCGATTCAAAATTGTTAGTCAAAGAAACAATTAATTTTAACAAACATTGAGTCTAGAAAAAAGAATAATACGCAACAAAAAAAAAATAATATCTTTTCTTAGTAAAAAAGATGTTAAGGCAGATTTAATAGTCTTTGACGATGTATTCCCAAATCCATTGAGCGATTGGAGATTAAATGAATTTCTTTACTATCTTGAAAATATCAAAAATACAGTAATCGTCTCTGGTTACGGTAGTACAAAATTAAATACCAACTCCAGTTACACAGATTACTTCAATATAAATTACTCTCAACACAAGAATAAGCTAATTGAATTTAATATTTACCACAAATACAATGCAAAGTTGGGTTATTGTCTTTTTTACAACAACTTAAAACTAGCATTTAATTTTTTTGAAAAATTCAATATCCCATTTGTCTTTACGCTATACCCAGGAGGAGGATTTAGATTTTATGACAGAGATATAGAAAACACACTTGATAGATATTTCTCTTCTGTTCTTTTTAAACATGTAATAGTAAATATGCCACATGTTTATGATTATCTAATTAGTAAATTCAACCTTAAGTCTAGCCAAATAACTTTAATATACGGAGTTCCTATTGAGCTTCCTCCTGTTCAAAAAAGACATTTGCCAAATGGAAAAATCAAAGTATTATTTAGTTCTCATAAGTACACACCTTATGGTATAGATAAGGGATTTGACATTTTTAATCGTGTCGCAAAATGTTTGGAAAATGATAACAGATTTTCATTTAGTGTTTTGGGAGGATTTTCAGAAAAAGATTTGGTAATACAAACAAACAACATTCAATTTATTCCCGAACTAGTTAACAACGCACTTAGTGAAGAAATGCAAAATTATGATATTATTTTATCTCCTAATAGAAGCCATATTTTGCAACTAGGAGCATTTGACGGATTTCCAACAGGTAGTGTAATGCATGCTGCCAATAGTGGCTGTCTGATGATGATTACTGATGATTGGGATAACTCAGAGGCAATAGGATTAATGGATGGTAGAGACTTTATAAGAATTTCAACAAACGTCAGTGAAATAATAAACAAGCTAAAGCAATTAGCCGATGATCGAGATATGTTAAGTTTTATAGCCAGCAATGGGAAGGTAAAAATTAACAGACTTATTGATTCGAGCACTCAGCTAAACAAAAGAGGTATAATACTATCCAAATTTTTATGACAATACCAGTTACAAAGTCATTCCTACCGCCAATAGAACAGTACTTGGCGCAAATTCAAAGAGCGTACAATAATCAATGGCTAACTAATCGGGGTGAATTAGTATTAGAACTTGAAGGGAAACTACAAAGCCATTTAGATGTCAAAAACATAATTATTACCAATAATGGAACTATACCAATTCAAATTGCATTGAAGCTATTAGGGAAAGGGGGCGAAATTATTACTACACCATTTAGTTATGTGGCAACAACTGCAGCTATTGTATGGGAAAATTGCACACCTGTATTTGTAGATATTGACCCATTGCATTTAACCATTGATGAAACTAAAATAGAAGCAGCCATAACCCCAAAAACAACAGCTATATTGGCTACCCATGTATTTGGTAACCCATGTAATGTGGAGGCCATTGAAAGCATCGCTCTAAAACATAAATTAAAGGTTATTTATGATGCAGCACATGCTTTTGGAGTTAACTACAAAAAATCATCATTGTTTAACTATGGCGATGTGAGTACATGTAGTTTTCATGCCACCAAAATTTTTCATACCGGAGAGGGTGGTGCTATATTTACAAACAATAGTGAATTACACCATAAACTTTATTATAGCCACAACTTTGGCCATAATGGCCCATTGGCTTTTCACGGATTAGGTATAAATGGTAAAATATCAGAGCTACAAGCAGCCATGGGTTTAGCTGTTTTTCCTTATTTGGAAGAAATATTTAGAGAAAGAAAAAGGGTGTGTGGTTTTTATGACCAACATCTTGATTTTTCCAACCTAACCAAAATAAAAATACGAGAAGGCACTGATTGGAATTTCAGCTATTATCCAGTTATTTTCAAATCAGAAGAAGATTTGCTAAAAGCACAAGCAGCACTTAACGCAGAAAACATTTTGCCAAGACGTTATTTTAATCCTTCGTTAAATACCATACCTTATACCAATGGAAAGATAATGCCAATAAGCGAAAAAGTTTCGGCTACCATTTTATGTTTACCGTTATACACGGGTTTAGCAGAAAACGAATTGCAAAACATTGTTAAAATAATAAATAACAACTTATGTTAATTATTGGAGCAGGGGGGTTTGCCAAAGAAGTGTTACAAACATTTCATGAGAAGAATGAAACTTACAACTTGGTATTTTTTGATGAAACAATTAAATCAAACCAAAAACTGTTCGACCAATTTGATATTTTAAGAAATGATGATGAGGTTAAACAATATTTTAAAAATTACGACAAGCGTTTCACTATAGGTATAGGCAATCCAGTTATTAGACATAGTATGTTGAAGAGATTTGAAAGGTTGGGAGGTGAAATAACAAGCACAATATCAACCTCAGCAACAATTGGATCATATGATGTAAGAATTGGAAAGGGATGCAACATTTTGCAACAAGTCATTTTATCCAATAGTTGCCAATTGGGTATAGGCTGTATTGTGTATTACAATGCAATAATCACTCACGACTGCGTAATTGGTAATTTTGTTGAAATTTCCCCTGCAGCAAACATTCTTGGTAAAGTTAAAATTGGTGACTACAGCAGAATTGGAGCCAATTCAACTATCTTACCTAAGCTAAATATTGGTAAAAACGTAACCATTGCTGCAGGTGCAGTAGTAACAAATGATGTCCCAGACAACTGTATGGTGGCAGGTGTGCCAGCAGTAATCAAAAAAGAATTTACACCATTGGCTTTATAAATGATAGAAAATCCTAAAGTAAGTATTTGTATGATAACCTATGGCCACGAAAAATTTATTCGTGAGGCCATTGAAGGTGTGTTGATGCAAAAAACAAGTTTCCCCATTGAATTGGTCTTAGCCAATGATTGTTCACCTGATAAAACAGATAAAATTGTGCAAGAAATAATAAAAAACGACCCACGTTCATCTGTTATTAACTATATTAAACAACCTCAAAACATTGGCATGATGCTGAATTTTATTGACGCCCTAAAAAAATGTAAGGGAAAATATATTGCGTTTTGCGAGGGAGATGATTATTGGACAGATCCATACAAATTGCAAAAACAGGTTGATTTGCTAGAAGACAACTTTAGTATAAGTTTATCTGCCCACAATGCAATCATATTTAAAAGAGATAACACTGAAGAAGTTTTCAACAAAACAAGTGTAAACCAATTGTTTTCAATTGAAGATGTAATTTTAAAGCAATGGTTTATCCCTACTTGCAGTATAGTTTTAAGAAATGATTTATTAAAAACTTTACCACGTTGGTTATCTCAAGTAAAACATGGTGACTTAAGTATTCTTTTACTTGCTGGTTTAACAGGAAAAATACATTACAACCCAACTCCAATGGCGGTTTACCGAAAACATGATGGAGGCGTATCGGCTAATCCCAATAACAGTGTTAAAACCATAGTTGAAACCTATAATTTATTTAATAAACATAGCAATTACAAATACAATGCTATTATAAATTATAGAAACTACCGTTTGCTTATAAATGAAGCCAAAACGGAGCGTTCAATATCAAAAAGGCTTAAAACAATACAAGCTGCTATAAAATATAGGTTACCCAAAAAGCCAACTGAGGTGATAGAAATACTCAAAGTAATTGTTTAATAAATCCTATGAAAATCCTCATCATTAATCATGGTTCTTTTCCTTACCCCGGTGGCAATGGATGTTCGGTGCAGTTAAACTCAATCTTAGAGGCGTTCAGTTCGAGTAGCCATGAAATATTTTTTAAAAATATTTGTACGTTTTACTCAGGAGCAACTAAGGCAGATGCCATTAATGAGTTAAAAAAACTAAAATTAAAACTATTTGAACCACACGAATCTCTTGAAGTAAATCAAAATAAAAATATTATAAAAGATATTATTAATACCTTAAATCCAGACATTAGAGAGTTTTATAATGGATATGATTACACACACATAATTGATGATACCATAAACAAGACGATGCCTGACCATATATACTTTTATAATGTAAATGCTTTAGTTGCATATGATTTTGATAAACACAAAATACCCTATTCTTTTTCTAATGTAGACATCGAAAGCCTTGTGCACAAATATAAATATGACTATAGGGGCAACAATGGAATAAAGCATTCGGTTCGACTGTTTTTAAAGAAAGTAAGAGCCCAAAAAACCGATCAAGTACTTTATGACAGTATCAAAAAAAGTAAAGTTTGTTTCGAACATGCATACCAACACCAACAATACCTCCGTTCATTAGGCTTAAACAATATAGTTTACCTACCGGTTAATGTTAACGACCGAAAACAAATGCCAACAGCATTAAAAAATGACAGTAATGTAATAAGAATAGGCCTAATTGGCAATGTTCATGGAATAGCAACTTTAAGTGGAATTGAAGATTTCACTTTAAACTACTTACATGAGCTAGAAAAATTACCACTTTTCAGAAATATAGAAATTAAAGTTTTTGGAGGCGGTAAACTTCGAAAGTCGATAGAAATGGAACTATTTAAACGACTAAATGTCAAGAAAGTAGGATATGTAGAAAAACTAGACGACATATACAACAATTTAGATGTCGTATTGGTTCCAACTCCAATTGAACTTGGATTCAGGACAAGAATAATTGAATCTTTTTCATTTGCTAAAACAGTTATTACACACAAGGCCAATGCAGATGCAATGCCTGAGTTCATTCATAACAAAAATGGATTTTCATACACCAATCCAAAAGAAATGATTGCAATCTTAAACACAATAATTAACAATAAAGATCTTTTAAAAACCATTTCTAGTAACGCACGAAAAACATACGATGACCAACTTAAGGGTGAACTAATTGGAGCAAAAATGATAAAATTAATCGAAAAATAAATATGATCGCATACACTAAACCCAAAGTAATTTCTGAAATAGGCTGCAACCACATGGGGCAGTTTGAAATTGCAAAAGAGCTCATTAAACTATCCAAAGAATGTGGAGCAGATGTAGCTAAGTTTCAAAAAAGAAACAACAAACAGTTACTAACTGAGGAGCAATACAACGCTCCACACCCAAATCCATACAACTCTTATGGCGACACGTATGGCGCACACCGTGAGTTTTTAGAGTTTACAATTGAACAACATGCTGAATTAAAACAATATGCCGAAAGCATTGGCATTGAATATTCAACCTCAGTATGGGATGCTACTTCTGCAAAAGAAATCAGTTCATTAAATCCTATTCTGATTAAAGTACCATCAGCGTGTAACAATAACTATGACATGCTTAAGGTATTGAGAGATGAATATAAAGGCGAAGTGCATATTTCATTCGGTATGACCACCCAAGCCGAAGAACAAGAAGTGATTCGTTTCTTTGAAGAAACCAATCAAGCCAAAAACAGATTGGTTATTTACTCGTGTACTTCTGGTTATCCCGTACCGTTTAATGATGTGTGTTTACTTGAAATAAATAGACTATATAAAGACTACGAAAATAGAGTCAAAGAAATTGGTTTCTCTGGACACCACCTTGGTGTAGCTATAGACATTGCTGCCTATACACTTGGTGCTAAATGGATAGAAAGGCACTTTACCAAAGACCGCACTTGGAAAGGTACTGACCATGCTGCTTCATTAGAAGTTCCTGGTTTACAAAAATTAGTGCGCGATTTAAACCATACGTTTGAAGCATTAGAATACAAAAAAGAAGAGATTTTGGAGATTGAATCGGTTCAACGCAAAAAACTAAAAAACCAGAAATGAATATAGCTTTCATTCCTGTAAGAGGTGGTAGTAAATCTATTCCATTAAAAAACATAAAAGAGTTTTGTGGCAAACCTTTAGTGTATTGGACTATCAAAGCAGCATGTGAATCGGCCAACATAGATGAGGTGGTTGTATCAACAGACAGCGCAGAAATTAAAACTTTTGTAAACTCTTTACCTTGGTCCAACGTTAGAGTATATGACCGTAGCATGGAAAATGCACAAGACGGCTCCTCAACAGAGTCGGCTATGTTAGAATACTTGAATGAGCCCAAAACAAAGCAAATCAATTACTTCGTTTTACTTCAGGCCACCAGCCCCTTCACCACTGCACAAATGATTGACGAAGCATTTAAATTGTGTGACAAATATGATAGCGTGCTATCGGGCGTTAGATTTAAACGATTCTTATGGAATGAAAACGGAAGCCCATTAAATTACGACTATAAAAACAGGCCAAGACGACAAGACTACAACGGTTTGTTTCTAGAAAACGGAGCGTTATACATTTCTAAAGCAGAATCCATCATTTCACACAAAAACAGAATATCAGGTAATATTGGTTTATATGAAATGCCAGAATATACCGCAATAGAGATAGACGAACCAGATGATTGGACCATAGCAGAAAGGCTTTTTAACAAATACAACACAAAGGAAACTGCTCGTACTTCTCAAAATATTAAACTTTTTTTAACCGATGTTGACGGAGTTTTAACTGACGCTGGGATGTATTATGATGAGCAAGAAAATGAGTTTAAAAAGTTTAACACCCATGATGGGATGGCGTTTGAACTCCTACGTAATGCAGGAATTAAAACCGGCATTATTACATCAGAAAACACCCAAATTGTAACGCGTAGAGCCGCTAAATTAAAAGTAGATTATTTGTATCAAGGCAAAAGAGACGGAGGTAAATTAGGTGCTGCCAGAGAAATTTGCGAAAAAGAAGGTATTGAATTAAATGAAGTTGCCTACATAGGTGATGATATTAACTGCTTTGAATTGTTAAGCCATGTTGGAATGGCCGCATGCCCGAGTAATGCAGTAAAAACAATTAAAACTATCCCCAACATTATTCAACTTAAAACTTCCGGAGGATCTGGTGCGGTAAGGGAGTTTGTTGAATTAATATTAGCATGATCATGAGCAATAAAACCATAGCACTGTCATTTATAGAAGGCCGTGTAGTTAGAGATTTATTTGAAAACGGCTTTTTAGATATGATGAAAAGTAACGGTATTGATATCGTACTTTTTACACCAGCCGCCACAGTACCTGCATTTGTAAACCAATGGAAAGACAAGGTAAAGGCAATTGAATACCACCCCATTTATACTTTAAACCGCAAAGAACAGCGTTTATTAAAAATAAGAAATATTATTAAGGATAATTTTTCATTTGCCATTAATACATGGATGAAAATAGAGCATAGTTTATATGAAACAGATGGTAAATATGAAGCCTTACTAAAAAAACACAACTGCTCAACGCTGTTACTTACCCACCCTACGCACAGTTTTGAAATGCCGGTTTATAAGGCAGCCAGAAAGCTAAACTTACCTATTTTAGGCATTTTACGCAGTTGGGATAATATATACAAAGGTTTACGATTAAGACCTGATCATTTAACCGTATGGAATCCTGTAAATAAGGAAGAGGCCATGCGTGTGATGAAGTTAAAAGATGAACAGGTACACATTACGGGAGGTTCTCAATTTGACCCTTATTTTTCTGATGAAGTTAT
>JAUCCO010000131.1:0-9698 GCA_034676125.1 Bacteroidia bacterium | reverse complement strand
TCTCGATACAAGCGCCATTTCTAATCCTACCCAAGGCTTACTCGAGCAGGCTGTTTATATGCTTAGGAAAGTTTTAGCCGCTTCGAGTGATTGCTGAGAGGCCTTTGCGTTTGAGCAATTGTATCGAAACGAAGTTCAGCGGAGCTAAAAGTGGATAAGCAGAGTTTAACTTCCCAATTCCTACTCTCGATACAAGCGCCATTTCTAATCCTACCCAAGGCTTACTCGAGCAGGCTGTTAATTTCCATTTGAAAGCGTTAGCCGCTTCGAGTGATTGCTGAAAGGGCCTTTGCGTTGGGGCAATTGTATCGAGAAGTGGATAAGCGGAGTTTAACTTCCCAACTCCAACTCTCTATACAAGCACCATTTCTATACCCACCCAAGGCTTACTCGAGCAGGCTGTTAAATTGCAATTAATTTATAGTAATCGTTAATTACCAAAAAATGTTTAGCTTTGTTGATAGTAGCTTTTTGTGTTTTAAAAAAACATAGCATTACTATAACGAATGTTATTTAATCACTTAATTAATTAAAATTTATATCAAAAATTAAGCTTTGGTTAATATAATAAATTTGGGCTAAGTAAATAAACACAAACTAAATAATTACAACCTTTAATTACTCAATATATGTACACCTACAAAATACATTTACACAAAGAAACCGAAGGTGGTTTTACGGTTACAGTTCCTGCATTGCCAGGCTGTATTACTTATGGCGAAAATGTGGATGAAGCAATATCAATGGCAAAAGAAGCTATTGAATTATACATAGAAGAACTGCAAGATAGAGGTGAAGCTATTCCAGATGACAGCAATACTTTGGAGTATTCTTTAAACTTGGAGTTGGCATGAACCTAAATCCAAAATACTGTTGCGGTTATACATTTTCACATGCACAATTTATAAAATATGTGCTATAAACAAAAACATTATTAAAGCACTTATTGATGCTTTTATTACCAAAAAACAATTGCAAAAATTATCGTAAGCATCTTTTATAAACCAACCCCACCAAATTTTGCTTGGTGGGGTTGCGTTGTTTTTGTTTACCGTTATAGTTTGTTTTACTGCACACGGACGGCACGTCCGCGTGAACGGGTAAAACTTTAATAGGCGATTTATCACTTGCTAAACTTAATCTATAATAATATACTTGGCAAGTAATTGTGAATAAGTATGTTTTACCATCTTCTATTTTCAAAAATTCAGACATACTCAAATATATAACTTTACAAGCAAACAACCCCACCAAATTTTGCTTGCTGGGGTTGGTTGTTTTTATTCTATACCACACGAGAGGACTCGTGCGGTAGCGGTGGGGTTGGCTAATAAACAGATAACTCAGAAAAATGAATAATACTCCACTTATTCAGAAAATATTCGAGAATGATCATAGAGCTTCCTCCTTCTTGATTATTCATCCTGTCATATTTCACAAAAACAATTGCAGTTCTCTTATCTAATGAGTAACCTACTCTTGAGAATACGAATAAATATGTCTTATTAAGATTAATATATGATTCCTGTTGATTATTGTAAATGGCTATAGAATCGCCTAATTCGATATAATTTCCTTGTAATAAATTGATTTGTTTTCTGTTCTCTATATTTAAATTATCAAATAGCTCATAAATAAGCTTAGAGTTAAACTTTTTTACAATATCACCGTTAATTGTACTAACCTTAGAGAAATTACGCACAGTAGTGTCAACTAGCAAAACTTTAGTACCCTTAGGAGCTAACTCCTTAATGAGTAATGAATATATTAAACTGTCTGATTGATAAACATCAGTGAGAGTAGCTTGTCCAAATACTGGTTTACTATTGTAGCAAACAAAGACACAAATCAATTTCAGGTAAATAACACTTTTCTTTAACATTATTCGTCATTTTTATTAATTACATCATCAACTTGTTTATCATACCTATCACCTATCGAACCAGGCATATTTCCTAGGCCTTCAGCAGGTGTACCCTGAAAATCAATATGGTCTTTCTCTGGAAGCTGCTTAGCACCTGTTGCCATCCTATTTGCGTGAGCTTTTATTTCATGACCAACAGTTTTGGTTATTTCACTTAAAGCATTAATCGACTCAGTCTTATCTGAAGAACTAATATTAGCCATTCTTTCTTCATTTATACGGATAATGATAATAGACCTTCCCTTAGATAAAGTTTCTCCTAATCCATCACCAAATAAAACTTCTTCCGTCAAGTTGTCCTTTATTGATTCGTAAATTTCACCCGAGTTTTCAATTCCATTTGCTCGATTTTCTCTTACTTTTTTTATTGCATCATGTGCATTAATAGTAGTGCGTGTTTCAGAGTCAAACAAAAGAGCATTAGGGGCATAGTATGTATCCGTTTCACCCTTTGCTCCTGATAGTGGAGTTGTAACTAAAAAAAGATCATATCCTATGTTAACTTCTTTATTTTGAAACTCATTCAAAAACTCTTTCCCTAAAGAAGTTTCATTCATCAAGTCAATAACGGCATCCCCTTGCTTATCCTTGAATGACTTCATATAATAGATATCCTCCAAACCATCCAAATCAAGGCTACATATTGGCTTATTTCCGGCAAACTGATATGGTGTATAGAAAGGAAATGAACTCGCTAACGGGTCAACACTTAAAAATTTACCCAAGTTTGGATTATATATTCTAAATCCATAATCGTAAGTGCTTCCTCCACCGCCCATTCCTTCTTGGTCCTTTTCTTTCCCATTAAACCCGAATCTATAACTCTCCCCAACTTCAGCTATTTCTGCTATTTCTAAATTATCAATATGGGCTAAGCGGCCATAGTTACCTGCACTTAGCTCTATAACTAAGGTAAGGTTGGTATTGGTGGCGGTAAACTCGGTTACTTCGTGGTTGGTTACGTTTTGTAGTTTGGTGCCCACGGTGTTGCTTCCATTTATTACCGTATAAGTAGCCGTGGTAATGCCATCAATTATAAAATCAAAACTTACACGGTACTTTTTACCTGCGGTTAACAAGGCAGTATAGGTTTTTTGTGCGCTTTGTGATGAAGCGTTGTAGGTATAGTTTAAAATGGTGTGGTTATACAATTTCACATGCACAATGTATAAATTTGTTGGTAGGTTACAAAACTTTGTAAAGCAAAATTCTTTTTACTTCTCAACTCCTACTCTCGATACAAGCGCCATTACTAGGCCTACCCAAGGCTTACTCGAGCAGGCTTTATAGCTGCTTGTTTAAACCTAATAATGGACTATTATCTTTAACGTGCTTGATACTCACATCAGAGATTTTAAAGCTAAACAAACTTATAAGGTGGCTTAATGCTTTTTATAAAACAACCCCACCAAGTTTTGCCTTAGTGGGGTTGGTATTACTTTATATCACGCGAAGGGATTCGCGCGGTAGCTGTGAGCTATATCTTTTAGTATGTACATTTGGTATGCGTTGCTCCAATCTCTTTGTCTATCTTAAGTATTAGTCCTCTCTCAAACATATCTGTCAACTCATTCCTAAGTGAGAAATCATACCATTTTACATCTCCATTCCCTGAACTCCCCCCATTTCTCTCGTTATTATAAGCATAAGAAATTGATATAATAGATGTTCTTGAACTCATCCAGTAATTTTCATCACCATAATAATGGAAGATATATTCACTAATGCGACTGTCTTCCATTATTTTAACTTTAACATACATTGTATCATCATTGTAATACCCCTGAATCGAGTCTTGAATCACCATAGAATCATTTCGTATTAAGTTTCGAACAACTTCTTCTAATCTACTTTTGGGAACCGGAAACTGATAACATTTAATCTGTCCATGAGTTCCTCCCCCCATGCATGAGATTAGAGATATGGTTATTAATACGAAAATTAAAAATTTGCAGTCTATTTTCATAACATTATTCTTTAGGTTTACCGCTTAAAGGAGGCTCATACTTTTTAAGCATTTCCGCAAACCTGAAACTTCTTAACCCCCCTACGCCTTTACGCGCTGCCTTTTGACCAACATCTGAAGTCTCCTTCGTTACAGGTTTACCTGTAATTGCGTCATTCTCATTATTTTCATATTTCTTTTTCGTTAGATCGGCCCTTTCAATAAAATCATTATTTACTTTGGTAGATCTGTCATCCATTACCCCAGATAAACCATCCAAATCAAATTTATCATAATCTAGATCATGTTGCTTTGCGTTAGCATCAGTCTCATCAATTGGTGATAAACTGTAGTCATCAGGATATTCCCCTCTCTCATTGGGTTTTTCCCAATACTGTTTGGGGTTATTATCACCAGCATAGATACCGTGCTCTGAATTCTTTTTATTAAACGAAGACACACTAACTTCTTTTCCAATAGCGTCATATTTGTGTATAACATACGTTATACCAACATTTCCACGAGGTCCGAACCCATTTGCCGTTTGAACATTGATAACGTCCTTTTGTTTAATGTTGGTGTAATTTATCACTTTTATTTTTGATCTAACACCATTTGCATCTTCCTTAATATGAACTGAGTAATACTCTAAGCCATCAAGATCAATACCGTCAATAGGCCTATTCGAGGAAAATTGGTATGGTGTTAAAAATGCGTACGATTTTGTCAATGGATCCACACTTAAAAACTTACCTAATCTTGGATTGTAAATTCTAAACCCATAATCCTGAGTTTGGGTTTCGCTATCATCTTTCTCTTGTCCATTAAACCCAAATCTATAACTCTCCCCAACTTCAGCTATTTCAGCTATTTCTAAATTATCAATATGGGCTAAGCGGCCATAGTTACCTGCACTTAGCTCTATAACTAAGGTAAGGTTGGTATTGGTGGCGGTAAACTCGGTTACTTCGTGGTTGGTTACGTTTTGTAGTTTGGTGCCCACGGTGTTGCTTCCATTTATTACCGTATAAGTAGCCGTGGTAATGCCATCAATTATAAAATCAAAACTTACACGGTACTTTTTACCTGCGGTTAACAAGGCGGTATAGGTTTTTTGTGCGCTTTGTGATGAAGCGTTGTAGGTAGAGTTTAATGTGTTGCGGTTATACAATTTCACATGCACAATGTATTAATTTGTTGGTAGGTTACAAAACTTTGTAAAGCAAAATTCTTTTTATTTCTAACTCCTACTCTCGATACAAGCGCCATTACTAAACCAACCCAAGGCTTACTCGAGCAGGCTGTCTAATTACAATTGAAAGTTTTAGCCGGTTCGAGTGATTGCTGAAAGGGCTTTTTGCGTTGGGGCAATTTTATCGAGAAGTGAATGGTGAAAATGCCAATGTTAAAAGCTAACTCCTACTCTCGATACAAGCGCCACGCTACAACCCAACCCAAGGCTTACTCGAGCAGGCTTTATTTGCAATTGATAGTTTTAGCCGGTTCGAGTGATTGCTGAAAGGGCCATTGCGTTGGGGCAATTGTATTGAAACGAAGTTCAGCGGAGCTAAAAGGGGAATGTTACTTCAATCTCCCACTCTCGATAAAAGCGCCATTACTAGGCCCACCCAAGGCTTACTCGAGCAGGCCGTTTATTCAAAGGCAAAGGAGAATTACGTAGCCTCCTCAAGCTTTAATTATCAAACAAAAATTAATTTATACAATTACTGTATTACTTGCTTAACAAGGCCATCTAATTCATCGTAGGTAAGTTCGCCTTCTTTAAAATACCTAAAGCCTATATCTCCTTTAATCATTAAGGTTGCGGGTATTGCTCCACTCCACTCCTCGCCCACTTTATTAATCCATTTGTCGGCATTTATTTCGTTTATAAAAACTACTTGTTGGGTTAATTTTTTTGCTTTTATAAAATCAGCTACACGTGTATTTAGGTCTCTGCGCATATCGTTTGTAACCAAATACATTTTTACCTTTTTGTTTTTACAACTATCGGCCAATTGCTCAAAATATGGTAACTCTTCTACACAAGGTTTGCACCATGTAGCCCAAAAGTTTACTATAATTAATGTATCACTTTTTGATGTGGTAATTTCATCAATCCAAGTTGGTGTAACAATTTTAACTTGTTGTGCTTTGGCGTTTATCATCAAACCCAAAAATAAAAGTATTAGTAAGTATCTCATATCACAAATGTAGTGGTTTGCTTTTTATAAAACTGTTTAAGCAGATATGATTTTAGTGAGCGAAATTTCACTCTTGTTGTAATGGCGTTACCCTGTTTATTTTAATATTTTGGTTAGCTAATTTATCCGCCTCCACTTCTTCAACGGCTTTATCAATTGCAATGTTAAACTCGTAACCTAGCAACAAAATGTAGGTATTAATGTATATAAGCAACATTATTACTATTAAAACGCCAATTGAACCATATACCTTATTATATGCATTAAATGTATTGATATATGCCGAAAAACCAATGGTAGTTACCAATATTGATACACATGCAAAGATGGCACCGGGCGAAATAAACTTCCACTCCTTATTGTGGTTTGGCGCTAAATAAAATATCATGCTTAAAAAAAATAATACCAAAACCGATACAATACCAATATTTAAAAGCAACAATAAAATAGGTGTAATTTTAGATGGAAAATAAGCCAGTTTATCTAAATAATTAATGGTAAAATTACCTACAGTTAACAAACCAACAGCTATTAATAACGAAACAGAAACAATAATTGCCAATATAATTGCCACAATTCTTTTTTTCCAAAACGAACGGGTTTCTTTTCTTTTGCCATACTTATTTAGCACATTCATAAGCGATACAAAACCATTGGTGCTAAAATACATGGCCGTTAAAAATCCTATTGATAGCAAGCCTCCACGTTGGTTATTTAAAATATCAACCAAGGTAGTTTTTGCAGCATTATAAGCCGAATCGGGTAATATTTGCTCAAAAAACAACATGATGTTTTCGTGGCTAGTTGTTACCATTGGTATGTAAGCTACCAAAGTAAAAATAAATATGATGGAAGGAAACAAGGCCAGAAAAAACGTAAACGATAAAGAGGTTGCTCGTAATTGCAAATCGCGCCCATCAACCCAACGTATAAAAAACTCCAACACCTTGTACCAACTTATGTTTTCGTTACCCATAAACTGCTTGCTTTGGGCATAAGCAAAAAAACGCTTTGCAGGTTTTGTATTTAAAAGCTTGCGTGTTATTTTATTGCTTTTTAGTGTTCTCAAAGTTTACCGTTTTGTAAATAAGTATTAAAAGTTTTGTTAGTAAAACGCTACTCTAATTATAGCATTATTAATTAAAATAAGTTGCAAATTTAGCCAATAACATTTCGGGGCATTTAGTAACTTTATTGGTTTTCATATCAACAAAAACCAAGGTTGTTTGCCCAGTACACAATAACTCTTCCTGCTCGTTGCAAACCTCGTAATCTACAATAGATTTAATGGTTGGCATTGTTTTAAAAATAGCCTTTATGGTTAATAAATCATCGTACTTAGCAGGTTTTTTAAAGTTTATATTTAAGTTTACCACCGGCATCATAATTCCACTTTCTTCTAATTCGCGGTAAGTTACATCAATTTGCCTCAACGATTCGGTTCTTGCAATCTCAAAATACAAGGCATAATTGCCATGATAAACCACACCCATTTGGTCGGTTTCGCCATATCTTACACGTAATTTAGTTTCTGCTATATACATTTTAATGTTGTTGTTTTACGGCCAACTCCCCAATGGTTTTTCCTATACTTAATGATGATGTAGCCGCAGGCGAAGGTGCATTTAAAACATGTATGGCATTTGGTTTTTCAATAATTTTAAAATCATCAAGCAAACCACCTGTACGGTCGCAAGCTTGTGCCCTAACTCCCGCTTCGGCAGGTATTAAATCATCTTCGGTAATTGAGGGTACTAACCTTTGTAAAGCCTTGGTAAATGAGCCTTTGCTAAACGAACGATAAAACTCTCCTATACCAGTTTTCCAATATTTTGCCGCCACTTTCTGAAAACCTGGCCACGCCAACGATTCAAACATTTCGGTTAAATCAACATCACTTTTGTGGTAACCTTCGCGCTTAAATGCAAATACTGCATTTGGCCCTGCCTCTACATTGCCATTAATCATACGTGTAAAATGCACACCCAAAAACGGAAAATCAGGATCGGGCACCGGATAAATTAAGTTGTTTACCAAGTGTTTTTTATCTGGCCTTAGCATAAAATACTCGCCCCTAAACGGAATAATCTTAGTATCAATTTCCTCACCAGCAAGCTCGGCAATTTTATCGCAATACAAGCCTGCACAATTTACCAGCATTGCGGTAGTAAATGTTTTTTTAACGGTTATTACTTGCGTGTTTATGGTATCTGTATGTATATCTTCAACCTTATGGTCAAGGTATATTTCGCCACCCATTTGTATCACCAACTCCGCAAGTTTTTCGCATACTTGGGTATAATCTATAATACCTGTGTATGGCACACTAATGGCTTTTACACCATTTAAATTGGGTTCGTAATCGGCAATTTGTGCTTGGCTCACGTAGCTAATTTTTGTTAAGCCGTTTTCAAATCCACGCTTATACAATTTATCCAACTCGGGCAATTCATTATCATTTACAGCTACAATTAATTTACCACACAAATCGTATTTAATGCCGTTTTCGTTACAAAAATCAAGCAACATATTGTATCCGTTAATACAATTTTGCGCCTTTAAACTTCCTGGTTTGTAATAAATACCAGAGTGTATTACACCGCTGTTGTGCCCCGTTTGGTGGGCAGCTACCGCATTTTCTTTTTCAAGCAATGCCAGCTTTGCAGTAGGTTGTAATTTAAGTATATGGTAAGCACTTGCCAAACCTACAATGCCACCTCCAATAATCACGTAATCGTATTTCATGTGTTGCAAATATTATATAAGTGAGTCATAAAACACAAAAAAGGTTACATACACCCTTAAGTTAATAAAAACACAATTAAATTATTTAGGGGCTTTCCCGCAATGGGGCGGGTCGCGCTTTCCACGCTACAAGGTAGCTTGTTCCAATCGCTAAGCCAAAAATTTACTTAACAATTAAAATTTACTTCCATCTACAGCCCTAATCCTTCTTACTAAAAATAAAGTAATAATTGCAGCACTCACACTCATAAATCCAACCCAATTATAATGCAACATTTCCCCATTTGCTTGTTTTACCACAATCATACCAGCTATATATGCAGCCAAACCCGAGCTTAATTGTTGCATACTTGAAACTATGCTCATAAAACTACCTCTATTTTTAGGTTCTACGGTAGCTGTAACCATTGCTTGTGCCGGTATAAATCGGCCACTACTTAATGCAAAAAACATTGATGTAGCAATCAATGCAATCCATATTTCTACACGTGGCATATTGGTAATAAACAAAATAGGAATACTACTAGCAGCCACAAAAAAGGTAAACACTTTTAGCTTACCAACTTTATCGGCAAGTTTACCAATAAACGGAGAAGTTAATATGGTACTTAATCCGCCAAAAAAGTAAATACGTTCAAGTTGGCCTTCGGTAAAGCCAACATTACTTACCATATACGGACTTAAAAATGGCACAATGCTAAAGTGGCCAAACATCATCACCATCATTAAAGTTATGGCTTTTCGTTGGTTTGGGTTCGATGTAATATTTTTTAGTGTTTGCACCACATTAACACTTTTAGCAGCAACTGTATGTGCTTTTAAATTTGGCACCAATTTGTATATAAAAAACTGAATAGGAAGCGACAAACCAGCTAAAAAT
>JAUCCO010000130.1:0-9747 GCA_034676125.1 Bacteroidia bacterium | reverse complement strand
ATTTTCCATTTTCATCAGTTGAATTGGGTGAAATAAAACTTACCAAAAATATTTATCCTTAAATATTTGCTGTTTGGATGTTTTGGTTTGATAAAGTTAAAGCCAGTTATGGATGCTGTATATAACCCAATTGTTGCTAATAGGCCTTTTTTACTTTAAACATTCTTGCTAACAGAGTAATCTTTTTACTTATTTAACTAATAATCAGAGCACAAATAGAGTGCTTATCGTTATGCACTTGTGCTTATAAATTCTATCTTCGCACCCGAAATTACTTTAAGAAGAGTCATGGATAAATTCTCATACATTTCTAATGCCGATGTAAACGCAATTGACGATTTATATCAACAGTATTTAACAGACAACGAATCGGTTGATTTTGGTTGGAAAAAATTTTTTGAAGGCTTTGAACTTGGCCAAACAAAATTTGATGGAAATGCGAAAAACGCAGTTATAAGTCAAGATGCGTTAAAAGAAATTAATGTTTTAAACTTAATACAAGGTTACCGCTCTCGAGGGCATTTGTACACAAAAACAAACCCAGTACGCGAACGCAGAAAGTATGATCCAAACCTAGATATTAAAAACTTTGGTTTAGAGCCAGCCGACTTAGATAAGAGTTTTAACGCTGGTGTTGAGGTTGGCTTAGGTGCTGCAAAACTTAAAGATATTATTGCCTTATTAGAGCAAACTTATTGCCAAAGCATTGGCGCAGAGTTTATGTATGTGCGCAACCCAGTTAAAATAAATTGGCTTCTAGATAAAATGGAAAAAACGCGCAATACACCAAAGTGTAGTATTGATGAAAAGCGCAATATTCTTGGCAAATTAAATCAAGCAACGGTTTTCGAAAATTTTCTTCATACAAAATTTGTAGGTCAAAAACGTTTTTCGCTTGAGGGTTTAGAAACTTTAATTCCGGCACTTGATGCAGTTATACAATATGGTGCCGAATTGGGTATTGAAGAGTTTGTATTGGGAATGGCACATAGAGGTAGGTTAAATGTACTTGCCAATATCTTAAACAAAACTTACGAGCAAATATTTAAAGAGTTTGAAGGCGACTCGTTTGAAGAAGCATTATTTGAAGGTGATGTAAAATACCACTTAGGTTATTCTAGTCAAATTACTACGGCAACAGGTAAAAAAGTAAACTTAAGTTTATCTCCAAACCCATCACATTTAGAAACTGTAGGGCCTGTTGTTAAAGGTATTGCCAGAGCGAAACTTGATAAAAAACACAATGGTGATATTGATAAAGTAGCACCAATTTTAATTCATGGTGATGCCTCAATTGCTGGCCAAGGTATTGTTTACGAAATGGTACAAATGGCTGGACTAAAAGCATATGATGTGGGTGGATGTATGCATATTGTTACCAATAATCAAATTGGCTTTACTACCAATTATCAAGATGCCCGTACAAGTACTTATTGTACTGATGTTGCAAAAACAACTTTAAGTCCAGTATTTCACGTTAACGCTGATGATGTAGAAGCTGTAGTATACACCATTAAACTTGCAATGGAATACCGCCAAGAGTTTAATACAGATGTGTTTATTGATTTGTTAGGTTACCGTAAATATGGCCATAACGAAGGTGATGAGCCCCGTTTTACGCAACCTTTATTATACAAAGCAATAGGTGCACATCCAAATCCACGTGAAATATACAACCAAAAATTACTAAGTGCTGGTAATGTAGAAGCCGATTTGGCTAAAGAAATGGAAAAAGAGTTTCGTGGATTATTACAACAAAAACTCGAGCAAGCTAAAGCATCTTCAGTATCACAAGTTCATTCATTTATTGAATCAACGTGGGATGGGTTTAAAGCTGCTACCGAAAAAGATTTCGACACACAACCTGATACATCAATCGATAAAAAATTATTTTTAAAGTTAGCCGAAAAAATTACTGATATACCAGAAAATTTCACTGCTTTTAGTAAAGTAATTAAGTTATTTAAGGATCGTAAAAACATGCTTAAAAATGATAACTTAGATTGGGCAATGGGCGAGCTAATGGCTTATGCAACTTTGGCAAACGAAGGCCATGCCGTGCGTATGACAGGGCAAGATGTTGAACGTGGTACTTTCTCTCACCGTCATGCTATAATTAAGCAAGAAGAAAGTGAACTATCACACAATATTTTTGATGGTTTGGGTGATGATAAAAAAGCGAATGTTGAATTTTATAATTCGCTACTATCCGAATATGCTGTTTTAGGTTTTGAGTACGGATTTAGCATGATGACCCCAAATGATTTAACTATTTGGGAAGCGCAGTTTGGTGATTTTGCTAATGGTGCACAAATCATCATCGATCAATACATAAGTAGTGCCGAGGCTAAATGGAAAACATACAGCGGTTTGGTAATGATGTTGCCACACGGTTACGAAGGTCAAGGTCCAGAACATTCTTCTGCACGTTTAGAGCGTTTCCTTCAATTGTGTGCAAATTGGAATTTACAAGTTTGTAACATAACTACTCCTGCTAATTATTTCCATGCGTTACGCAGACAAATGCACAGAAATACGCGGTTGCCGCTAATTGTAATGACACCAAAGAGTTTATTACGTCATCCGGCTTGTGTTAGTAAATTAGTAGATTTTACAACTGGAGGTTTTCAGCAAGTAATAGATGATAGTTTTGTAAAAGCTAAAGATGTTAAGCGTGTTTTATTTTGCAGTGGTAAAATATATTTTGATTTATTGGAACGTCAACAAACTGAAAAGCGAAATGATGTTGCAATAGTTCGTTTAGAACAAATTTATCCGATGCCCGAAAAGGAAATGGATGAAGTAGTTGCTAAATACAAAAATGCTGATTTGTGTTGGGTACAAGAAGAGCCTAAAAACATGGGCAGTTGGACTTACTTATTGCGCAGAGAAGAGAATTTTAAATTGCGTTTAATATCTCGCAAAGCAAGTGCATCTCCTGCTACGGGCTTTAGTAAAGTGCATGCAAAAGAGCAGCTTCAAATAATTGATGAAGCATTTAACATTAAATAATTAATTACAAAAAAAGGAGGATTATAAAATCCTCCTTTTTTTTGCAACCAACTTAAGGTTTGCAATGGTTTAGTATTCTACAAAAGTATCAGAATACAAAAAGTATTAATTATATGCCAAAGGTATTGGCACATCATAAAAAAACTAACTGTCAATTTTTATATGACAGCTTGTTTTTTAAAGTTCGTCTTCGTTGTAAAAGTAATCCTCACTGGTTGGATAATCTGGCCAAACCTCTTCAATACTTTCAAAAGGTTCTCCATCGTCTTCCATTTCTTGTAAGTTTTCAATCACTTCAAGAGGTGCGCCACTACGAATTGCATAATCAATCAATTCGTCCTTTGTAGCAGGCCATGGTGCATCGTCTAAATATGAGGCTAATTCTAATGTCCAATACATAGTAATATCATTTAATTTAAATGCGAATATAAAAAACTCTTGTTTTAAAAAAAGTTATTTTTATAATTACTATAACCTATCAGTTAATCAGAGTGCTAGCATTACTTTATTACTTTTTGCAAGGTTGCTTTTTTATCTAGCTTGCCACTTTCTAGCTTTTCAAACTCGTTTACAAAATAAAATTGTTTGGGTACAGCGTATTTTCCGAGGGTTTCTTTGCAGTGTTTTTTTAGTTGTTCTATAAGTTCATCACTTAATTGTTCTCCCATCATCACAACCACAACCGCCTCTCCATATTTTTCATCGGGTTTACGACAAACAAATAATGGTTTAAATGGTAATTCTAAATCATTAAGCTTTTCTATTAAAGCATGTTCTACATCATAACTAAAAATTTTTAGTCCACCACTGTTTATTACATCATCTATTCTACCTTTTAATTCAAAATGTGTATCATCAATTAAGTTTACCACATCATTGGTATAAAGCCATTGATGGTCGGTTACAGCTGCGCTAATGCATAAGCAATTTCTATCATCTATCTTTATTTCAACACCATTTAAAACGGTATAATATGCATCAACACCAACCTTTTTAAGAGCAATATGACTAAGTGTTTCTGTCATGCCATAAGTTTGCCAAACAGTACATGGCAATTTGCTTAGTGCATCTAAAGTATCGGTACAAGCTGGTGCGCCACCCAATAATATATTTTTAAATCGGCTAAGTTTATCTAATGATTCTTGGTCGTTTTGCACACCATAAATCTGTAAGGGTACTAATGAAGCAAAAGTGAAGGGATGATTTTTTTCTAATTGGCTTATTGGGTTGGATGAAGGAGCAACAATTGTGATATCACAACCTAACTCCATTGCCCTAACCAACATCATTGCACCACCAATCATTTTACTACTAATACATAAAAAAATATGTTCGTGCTGGGTTAGCTTAAGTATATTAATTGTTGCATTAACACTGGCTCGCATATGAGCCATATCAGTAACTATTGCTTTTGGTGCGCCAGTACTTCCCGATGTGGTAAATGTAAAGGTAGGAGCATCATTCAGCCAGTTATTACAAAAATTAAGCGCATCATTTATATGTTCATTTTGAACGTGATACTGCCCAAGTTTAATTTGTTGGAAAGAAAAATTACCCACTGATGTATAAACAGTTTGCATGTTACAAAGGTATAAAAGGTATTAGTAAAAAAGCATGATATAGGTCTTATATTCCAATGCTTATTCCTTGCTCAATTAATTTGAGCCTTTCTGCCTCAAAGTTATCTTCAAATAGTTTGGCATTTGCCTCCGTAAAATCGTGCAGGCTAAACCTGGTAAATTTAATTGTTTTACCTTTTGCCATAAAAAAATTCTCGTAATAAGTACGCACATTTTTAAGCATAGGTTCAGCTGTTGCATTGTTGTGCACATCAAAATCAATTACCGTAGGTTTTATACCTAATTGGCTTAGCATGTTTTGTGTAAAATTAAACAACTCTGTACTGTCTGTTTTAAAATTTATGATTCCGTTTGGCGCTAATATTTGCTTATACTGACGTAAAAAACGTGTATGCGTTAAACGATGTTTTGCACTCCGATTTCGTATAAACGGATCAGGAAAAGTAATCCAAATTTCTGCAACTTCGTCTGGTGCAAATAACTCGTTAATTCTATCCATAAGGGCTCGCATAAAAACAACATTATTCATGTTTAAATCAAGTGCGGCCTTAGCACCTACCCACATGCGGTTGGCTTTAATATCAATGCCAATAAAATTTTTGTTTTTGTTTTCTGTAGCTAATGCCACTGTATATTCACCTTTGCCACAACCAAGCTCTAAAACTATTGGGTTGTCATTTTTAAAAACCTCTTTATGCCATTTACCTTTTAAGTTGTATGCAAAATCAAAAGTATGTGGGTATTGATCAAATTCGCGAAAGCGTTTAATTTTATGTTTGGCCATTATTAATTAGAAAGCAAAAGTTATAAAGGCGGCAAATGTAAAATTTAAAACCAATAATTTATAGTTACAATTAAACCAATGGTAGTTCAACAAAAAAGGTGGTTCCCTTATCAATTTCGCTGTTAAACCAAATTTTACCACCATGTGCCTCTATTATTTGTTTTGATATGGATAAACCAAGGCCAAAAGATGCTTCGCCTTTGGTACCAGACCTACCAACACCCGAATAAGCGATAAACATTTTTGACTTAAGTTCATCGGGGATTCCAATTCCTTGGTCGGTTATACTTATTATATATGAATTTGCAGTGGTTTTTGATTTGATAGTTATTACAGTATTAGTATTGCTAAACTTAATGGCATTAGAAAGTAGGTTATTAATTACGCGCCATATTTTTGGTTGATTAATGGGTAATTCTTGACTAGTGGCATTAAGTTGTATGTGTTGATTTTTGGTATTTGCTGCAACTGTTGCAATCTGCACGCACGACTCTAAAACGGGCAGAATATCAATTTTAGATTTAACGAGTGTTTCGGGTTTATTATTTAATAAAAGCAAATCTTCAATAAATACAAGCGCATTATCACTCGATTTTTCAACTAAATCTATTAATTCGTTAAGCTCAGTTTTACTTAATTCTTCATCATGTTTTATTAGTCTAACCAAACTCATAATTCCTGCAATTGGGCTGCGTAAATCATGGGCAACAGTTTTTAAAATCCTATTGTTATCATCATAACTTTGTTGTAATGAAAGTAAACTTTCTGATAATTGATTATTGGCAAGTTCGTTCTCTTTATTCAGCCTGGTTAATTCAAAATTTTGTCTATTAGTGATGGTTTGATTTCGTTTAACAAGAAAAATTATTAATAGCATCATAAATAAAAATCCAATAGCAACATATAGTATAATATTACGTGTTTTGTTTTGCTGCTGCATCAATGCTATTTCATGTATTTTCTCCATTTCTTCGTATTCTTCAATACGATTTGGTTCTTCTTTAACTAAAACATCTGGTATTTTATTGATAGAATCGTTTAGGCTATGATAAAGCTTTAAAAACGTATTGGCATTTTTATAATCACCAATCTTGTTGTAATAGCTTTCATTTATTTTAGCCAAGCGCATTTGTGCAACTAATCCACCAAATTCGTGCATGTCTGCACTAACTTCTTTTGTAAGTTTGTTAAAGTCGTTAAGATTATTTTTTAATAAATAAACTTCGGCAAGTTTAATTTTTGTGAGTAACGCATCTCTTTGTTCATAGGTTTTTTGGTCGTTAATTTTAATGCTTTCGGTTAGTAGTTTTTCAGCTTCATCAATTTGCTTAAGTTTTAATAATGTACCGCCTAAGTTACCTATTATTACAGCTCTCATTCGCAAATGATACCTTGTTTTTCCAAATTTATTTATACTAAAATCACTAGCATCTAATGCCTTTTTGTAATACACAACTGCACTATCAAATTGATTTAAGTTTTCATATAAAATGCCTATATTATCATAGTTTACTTGTAATTGCGAGTACCTATCAGCCTCACGAATATCAGGGCAACTATTAATAATTTCTACACCTCTTTTCCAGTTAAACAGGGCTTCACCCCACCTTTTTTGTTGCCAAAGTAAGTCGCCTAAATTATTGTAATAAGCGTTAAATACACAAGGATCATTTATCGAATCCAGCATTCTCTTAATTACATAATACGATGTATAAGCAACCTTATAGTCCTTTTTTTGTGCTGCAATTTTACCTCTTAAAATATTGTAAATTATTTTTTGACTAACTTCTACACTTTCATTGCTTGTTAATAGTGGTGCAAGGCTATCTAAATATGCTGCTGTTTTAATATTATCCTTAAATAAATTAAAGGATAATGTTGCCATGTAGGTGTACTTTTTGGCTAAAAATTTTTGGTTGTTAAAGGAAGTTGTGTTAGCAATAGAATCTAAATAACTCATTGCTAAGTCATATTTCATTGCATTAAACAAAGAATCAGAAGTTTTAAATACAACTTTTATACAAGAATCAATATAAGTGTCTTGAGGTTTTTTTACTGGTTTATTCTCACTGCACCCAGCCAAAATCAAAATAACACAAAACAACATATATCGCAAGTGTTTGCAAAATGTTTTATGCTTTAGTTTGGGCTTCATTATATAAGATTAGGGCAGTACTATATTTTAGGCGAAAATACTCATTGCCAAATAAAAAGCCAATTTATAACCACATTTCCCCAATGATTATATAAGTTAATAGTAAAGCCAATAAGCGAACCTATTTTGTCAATAAGTAGTATGGGTTAAATTAATGTGTTACAGTTTTAAACAGCTTTGCAATAGATTGTACTTTAGTTTAGCTAATTAAAAAACTACTTTTGCCTGATGATGAATTTATATACCATACAAACCGACATAAATGGAAAAGAAACCCATTTGTTATCGTTGTTTGATGGACAAGCTTTGGCTGAACTTAAAAATAACAAAGCAATTGTGGGAATTTTAAAAAACAGTAACCAACCCATTATACACGATAACATTATTTATAACCCCGAGTTTGTAGATTTTTTTCATAAAACAATGTTGGCATTTGCTGAGTTTACTGCGGGTACAAACCCAATTAGTAGCAGCGGATTTATGTATGTAGTTGACGAACGAAGTACGACCCCCGACATGCCTGCACAAAAAGACATCATTGGCTCGTTTGAGGTGCAAGCTGGAATATTGTTAAAAGACACTTATTTGCCCAATAAAAATTATCAATTTATTAGCGATGAAGGGTTGTTTAAGTTGCCCGCCCAAATTGAACGTGTTTTATTTATGGCTTTGGTTTAAACTGCAACATGGCATTTATTAATTATTTAGACTTTGTTGACCTTTGGTTTAAACTGCAAGAAAGAGGAACCGCTTATGCAGCAAAAAAGCTTATCAGTACAAATGAGGGTCGTATTAAAAGTACTTGGGAAGAAGACGATTTACCTAGCAGCAATTGGTGGCAAGTAGATGCCGTTAGGCAACGTTGGAATGAATTGATTACAGGAAGCAAAACCACAATTTATCCTGATTATGTTGTTGAAAAATGGTTATCCAATAAATCAAATTTAAAAATGTTAAGTATTGGTTGTGGTACTGGCCAACGCGAAATTGAATTTGCATCACACCCATGTTTTAGTAAAATTGATGCTTTTGATATTGCACAAAAAGCTATTGATGATGCCAACAAAACCGTTTTAGAAAAAGGCTTAAAAAATTGCAACTTTTTTGTAGGTGATGTGTATAAAGACCAATGGCCAAATGAAGCCTATGATGTGGTACTTTTTCACTCTTCGCTGCATCATTTTAAAAATATAAATGGCTTACTTCAAAAAGTAAAAAATACTTTAAAACCCAATGGATTTGTAATTATAAACGAATACGTTGGATCAAATAGGTTTCAGTTTACACCAAGCCGAAAACAGTTTGTAAACAAGCAATACAAAACCATTATTCCGGTTGATTTAAAAACACGAAAAAACACTACAGCAATAAAGCACAACGTATATTTTCCTGGTTATTTACGCATGGTAATTTCTGATCCATCAGAGGCGGTTGAGTCGGAAACTATTTTGCCTTTAATGCAAGCCAACTTTACACTATTGGAGCAAAAAAAATATGGCGGAAACTTGCTTACCTTTATTTTAAAAGATATTGCGCACCATTTTAATAATCCTGCATCCCACCAAATATTATGGCAGCTTTTTGATATAGAAAATAAACTGATGGAGCAAGAACAACAAAGTGATTTTGTGTTTGCTATTTATAAGAAACAATAGTTACCAAAATGCCCAATACGCTTGCGTGCTTGTGCCAAATTTTATAGTAGGTAAAGGTAATTTAACATGATTTAAGGAGTAGGTTAACACCCGTTTAAAAGCAGTATTTTGTTTAATTATTTTTCGCCAATCTACATCCACACTTAAGTAATACTCGTAATGACCTTTGCCTTTGTTTTCGGCTAAATTTTTACCGGTGTAATATAAATTTAAATCATTGGCCACGCCCCAACCACCAACTATTGTTAAAAAATCGGGCCAAATTTTTTCTGTTTTACTGCCTTTAGGCAACCAATCATTTACAGTTGCCGAAACCCAATAAGTTTGGTTCATGTAATCATCAATAAGCTGTGCGTATGGAAATTGTTGGTAATAGAAATCATCGTGTTTATAATAGCTTATTTTAATTTGCAGTGCTTTTGCTGCCGGAACATGATACTGTAAAAGTGGCAAAAAACTTCCTGCGGCACCCGCGCCCAAATCACCAAAACTAAAACCATAAGTTGGTGCATAAGCATCTTTTACTTCAATAATTGCTTGTATTGCTGTGCTTGCAACTGC
>JAUCCO010000129.1:0-9825 GCA_034676125.1 Bacteroidia bacterium | reverse complement strand
CCAATATTAATATAGCCGCGTTAACAAAAAACGCTAAGTTTAGTGCAATTGCCGAATCGATAAAATTAAACTTAATAGCCTTTTTAATACCCAATGCCTCTTTACCAAATTTACGTGTTTGAACCAATGCAGAATGTAAGTATAAATTATGCGGCATTACTGTGGCACCTATTATACCAATAGCAATATACAAAGCACTTCCATCTAACGATTGAGGAATAAATCCTTTAACAATTTCAGTTGCATCGGGTTTTACAATAATCATTTGTACAATAAAAGAAATACCAATTATGGCAATCAATACAAATATAAATGCCTCAATTTTACGAACACCTTTATTAAGCAAAAACATTAATAAAAACGTATCAAAAACAGTAATAAGCACGC
Source organism: Bacteroidia bacterium (assembly GCA_034676125.1). GTDB lineage: Bacteria > Bacteroidota > Bacteroidia > UKL13-3 > UKL13-3 > UBA6183. The sequence goes on along the minus strand of JAUCCO010000129.1, from coordinate 9,438 downwards.
CATATATCATGGGCAAATCAAACAGTAAACTTAAACCAATGGCCATTCCAATAATTTCAGCCAAATCGCAGGCTGCAATAGCAATTTCGGCAAATACATACAACGAAATATTAGCCCATTTTGAATATTGTTGGCGTGATGCTTGGGCTAAATCCCAACCTTTTACAATGCCTAACCTTGCCGCTAATGTTTGTAACAAAAGCGCCATTAAATTACTCATTAATAACACCCAAATAAGTTGGTATCCAAACTGGCTTCCACCAGCTATATCGGTTGCCCAATTTCCTGGATCCATATAGCCAACACTAACTAAATATGCCGGACCTATAAAAGCTAACAAGGTACGCCAAAACCCTTTTTTATGTGGCACATCTACGCTTCCATGTACTTCATCTAACGATTTTCCTTTATCCATTGGTTATTTAACTTTTACCCAAACATTTTTAGTTACATCTTTACTAAAATGCAATGTTTTATTATCACTTAAATTAACCGTAATAGAGCCATCGTATTCACTTTTATCAATAATAAGCAAGGCTGTTCCTAATACTAAACCTATTTTATCTAAGTGTTGCAAAAAAGCTGCGCTATGGTCAGCCACACCCGTCATTACCAAATTTTGATTTAGTTTAGCATCACATAATAAAATAAAGTTAGATTTTTTTATTACCCCATTTTTTGTGGGTATTGGATCACCATGCGGGTCATGGGTTGGAAAATCTAAAAACTCATCCAACTTATCAGTTAATGCCTCAGAATTTATATGCTCTAACTGTTCGGCAATTTCATGCACTTCATCCCAACCAAAGTTTAACTTATCATATAAAAAACATTCCCATAACCTATGTTTTCTTACCGTATCAAGTGCAACTTTTCTACCCTTTTCTGTTAAATCAACACCTTTATATTTAGCATAATTTACCAGATTTTTATCGGCAAGTTTCTTAAGCATATCAGTAACAGAAGCGGCTTTTGTTTGCAAAACTTCTGCAATAGCATTTGTGCTTACTGCATCAATATCCTGAGTTGATAATTTATAAATTGTTTTAAGGTAATTCTCTTCTGTGTAGGAATACATGGTGCAAATATATATTTTTTAGGCTTGTCTAAAAATAAATTTCTATTAAAATAAATTTCTTCATTTTATTTAATCATCAAACAAGGTTATATTTGTTGAAAATATGGTAGAAAAATTTTTAGCATACCTTCAGTTTTGGAAAAAACAAGACAAGTCGTCATCATTTAACTTAAAAATGATGCACAGAATTAACCGTGTTAGTTTATTCATATTTTTATTTGCATTGATATTCATGGCTGTTAAGTATTTTATACTTTAATTGGAACAGCAATTGATTACCTCGTTTTACAAAACAATTTAATTTAAACCATATGTTATTTATTTTCATTTTCTTTTTAGGATTAAGCTTATTGGTAAGTTGGCGTTTTAAAAGTAAAGTTAACCAATACTCGCAAGTAAGTTTGGTGCAAGATTTATCGGGAGCAGAGATTGCAGAAAAAATGCTAAAAGACAATGGCATTTTTGATGTAAAAGTAATTACTGCCGAAGGTCAATTAAGCGACCACTACAACCCACTAGATAAAACTGTTAACCTAAGCAGGGATGTATATTATGGAAGAAGCGTAACTGCTGCTGCTGTTGCTGCACACGAGTGTGGCCATGCGGTGCAACATGCGGTGGCTTATCCTTATTTAAAGTTTAGAAGCGCAATGGTTCCTATGCAAAACGCAAGTGCCAAAGTAATGAATATTGTTATTTTAGTAATTATGTTTGGTGGTTTTTTATTGGCAAAATCATTTCCGTTTGATATTGTAATTATTACCCTAATTGCTTGCCAAAGTGTGATTACTTTATTTGCATTAGTAACTTTACCTGTTGAGTTTGATGCAAGTAACAGGGCATTAGCCTGGTTAACTAACAAAGGTGTTGTACAAACTAGCGAACATGCCATGGCTAAAGATGCACTTAAATGGGCTGCTATGACTTATGTAGTAGCTGCTTTATCGGCTGTTGTAACATTGCTATATTATGTAATGATGCTAACTGGCAGAAGAGATTAACAATACATAAAATATTTTTTAATAGCCGTTTAAACTAAAAATTTAAGCGGCTTTTTTTGTGTAAAATTTATACCACACTACACCTACTGTTTTTACGTTTAAATTTGGTATGTTTGAAATCAGAATGCGAAAAGTAATTACCCTTTTATTAATACTTAGTGCCCAACTAGCTAATGCCCAAATTGGAGGCACCAAAGTATATAGTTTTTTAAACTTACAAAGTAATGCCCGCATTAATGCACTTGGCGGTTACGCCATTGCTACACCCGAAGCTGATGTAAACTTGGCCATACAAAACCCCGCACTACTTAATAAGCTTATGCACAACCAAGCCACCTTTAATTACATGCGTTTTGTTGATGATATTGGAGCCGGTTATGCAGGTTATGCCTACAGTTTAGATTCGATGAATACCATTTCTGGTGGTGTGCAATACATATCGTACGGAACATTTACTGGCACCAACGAACAATCGCAAGAAACAGGTGCTTTTACAGCAGCCGAGTATTGCTATCATTTAACTTATGCTAGAAAAATAACCGCGAAAATTTCTGTTGGTGGCACTTTAAAATTTATCAACTCTAACCTCGAAAAATACAACTCGATGGGTTTAGGCGTTGATTTGGGCGTTAACTATTTTAATCCTGAAAACCTTATTTCTTTATCGGGTGTAATTAGCAATGCTGGTATGCAAATTACCACCTACAGAGTAGGTAACAGAGAGCAACTACCACTAAACTTAATGATTGGTTTTAGTAAAAAATTCTTACATAATCCATTACGCATTTCAATTGTTGCTCACAACCTTCAAAGCCCGGGTAAATTACTTTATCAAAATGTAAGTCGTCCTGGCCAAAACCGAGATTTAGAAACAGGTAACATTGTATTGGATAAAATAAATGCACTAGATAAAATAGCTGCACACTTAAACGTGAGCACCGAAATTTTATTAGGTAAATTTATGTATGTTGGATTTGGCTATAACCACTTACGCAGGTACGAAATGAAACTAAGCACAAGCAGTAAACTGGCTGGTTTCGGTTGGGGATTAGGCATAAAACTAAAAAAATTACAAGTGGCCTACGGAAGTTCTGCATACCATGCAGCTTATGCTACAAACACAATAAGTTTTGTGATTTTTATTAACGAGTTTACAAAAAACAAAACCAAAGATTAATTTTACACCATGAAAATTACAGTTGCCATAGATGGATATTCATCGTGCGGAAAAAGCACCTTAGCAAAACAATTAGCTGCTGCACTTAAATATAGTTATGTAGATACTGGCGCAATGTATCGTGCAGTAACTTTATTTTTTATACGTAACCAAGTTGATTTGTTTCATCCCGAACAAGTAGTAAATGCATTAACCAATATCAATATCGAGTTTAAAATAAACCCTGAAACACAACAACAGGAAACCTATTTAAACAACGAAAATATAGAGAATGAAATACGTGTAAACCCAAGGGTTGCAAGCGTGGTGAGTGATGTGAGTGCAATTAGCGAAGTGCGCAGATTTTTAGTTAAGCAACAGCAAGCAATGGGCAATAACAAAGGCATTGTTATGGATGGACGTGATATTGGAACAGTTGTTTTTCCTAATGCCGAATTGAAATTATTTGTAACAGCCGACCCAATGATACGTGCTAAACGTAGGTTTGATGAGTTGCAACAAAAGGGACAATCTACAACTATTGAAGAAGTATTGGCTAACTTAGAAAAACGTGATCATATCGACTCAAATAGAGCAGATAGCCCTTTAATGCAAGCCAAAGATGCAGTGGTATTAGATAACTCTAAACTTAATAGAGCCGAACAGTTTGATTGGGTAATGAAGTTGATAAACCAACGAATTGGTTCATCAACCCATTAAAAATTTTTTGCACAATTAAAGTGCAGCAGCCAATGCTAGCAACTTTTCTTTTACTTGATTATTTACTGGAGCCAAAGGTAATCTAACTATATTTTTACCAATACCAAGGTTTTCTAAAAGCACTTTTACACCACCTGGATTTCCATCAGCGAATATAGTTTTCATTGCATCATATAATTTAAAATGCAACTTAGCTGCCTCGGTAAAATTACCCGCTAAAGCAAGTCTAACCATATCACTATAATCTTTTGGATAAGCTTGAGCTATTACAGAAATAACTCCCGACATACCAACAGCCATAAACGGTAAAGTTAAATTATCATCACCACTTATTACCGAAAAATGTGCAGGTTTATCTTTTAAAATATCCATAAACACTTCGGGACTACCTGATGCTTCTTTAACAGCTATAAACTTGGTACTTGCATTTGCTAAACGTAATGTTGTTGCAGCAGAAATTCCCATACCTGTGCGGCCCGGAACATTATAAATGATAATTGGTAAAGGTGTTACTTTAACCAACTCCATGTAATGTAAATAAATACCTTCTTGATTAGGTTTATTGTAATATGGACTAACAGATAAAATAGCACTGTAACCGTTCGCATCAAATGCTTTTAATGATTCCATTACTTCGCGTGTATCAGCACCGCCAATTCCAGCCACTAAAGGAATTCTGCCGGCAACTTTATCTGCTACAAACTTAAATATTTGCTTTTTTTCGTCCTTATTTAAAGTTGGCCCCTCGCCTGTTGTGCCCAATACTACCAAGTACTCTAAACCACCATTAATACAATGTTCTACCAATTTAGCCAACGCATCAAAATCAATGCTAAAATCTGTATTAAATGGAGTTACTAATGCTACGCCTGTGCCTTTCATCTGTTATTTATGTTATTATAATTTTGTTGTTTTTATTACTTCATTCAATCAAAAACTAAACTAAACTAAACTAAACTTATTTAATGTTGCGCAAATAAAAATCTATTTGTTCTATTAAAAAATGTAAGTCGGTTTTATTTCCAGTATCAATCATACCGTCATTGTAATTTATGTTATCGGTAATATTAGAACCAACGCGATATTTAGCTTTACTAAATGCCGAAATTGCTTGCATGGGCAATAATGGTTCTTGGTATAAGTTTAATAACAAATCAAACTCTTCTTGTAAAAAAGCTCCTATATCACCTTTTATAGGAAGGTTTACAGCATTTAATTTTTCGCGCCAAAAAAACTCAGAGTTTAATAAGAACTTTTTACTTGCAGGAAGTTGTTTTGCATCAACATAACCTAACATAAAAACTTTCTTTCCTTCTGCCCTTAAATCGCTGGCATATTTAGCCACCAATTGTTCGTTTTCTTTTGTTACAGCGTTATATACAATACCAATGCGATTAACTTGACTAAAGGCAACTAATGTATGTTTACCTTTTTTATGTTTAACTTCTTTAAGCAATTGAATTTTACCTAAAAAGTTTTTAATGTCTTCAATTATTTTCATTTTGCTGAACAAAGCTAAAATCTTAACTCGGTTAAACAATTAATTTGTGTGATTATTATGTAAATGGTTTAATATTTAATTAAAATGTGACTTAAGCTATTTATTAATCATTGCCATAAATTCCTCTTGGCTAATAATTGGGATGTTAAACGAGGTTGCTTTCTTTAATTTTTCTGGCCCCATTTTATCTCCTGCTACTAAATAGTTTAAGCTTTTACTAATGCTACCTACATTGCGTCCACCATTAACTTCAATTAAATGTTTTAACTCATCCCTACTAATGGTAAATGTACCCGAAACCACAAATGTTTTACCTTCAAGCAAAGTAGTTCGCTCCACTCCTTCTTGGTCTTCAATGTGTAGTTTTAATCCAGCATTTTTTAACTTTTCTATAGTTGCTAAATTATCATCATCACTAAAAAACCGAACAACTTGTTCAGCAATTTTTTCACCTATTTCGTATATGCTTTCAATTTCTTCTTTAGTGGCAGCAGCAAGTTTTTCGATGGTAAGAAAATGACGTGTAAGTTTTTTTGCAACTGTTTCTCCTACCATTCTAATGCCTAGTCCAAAAAGTACCCTTTCGAAAGGAATTTGTTTTGATGCTGTGATACCTTGTAAAATATTCTCAACCGATTTTTCTTGTAAGGTGCGCTTACTCCATTGATCCTTCTTTTCGTTGTAAGTTTCAAACTCAAGTCCAAGTATTTCCTCCGATTTTAAATCGTATAAATCAGCATACGTTTTAATCATGCCTTTTTGAAATAATCCAATTACTGTTTCAGTACCCAAACTATCAATATTCATGGCTTTACGGCCAATAAAATGTTCTATTTTTCCAATTAATTGAGGTGCACAACCCAACTCATTTGGGCAATAATGCACCACTTCACCCTCTTTTCTAATTAATGCTGTACCGCACTCTGGGCAAACCTCTGTATAGATAATTTTGGTTGAAAACAATCCTCTTTTTGTGGTATCAACCGATATTACTTTAGGAATAATTTCGCCACCTTTTTCTACAAAAACCCAATCGTTTTCGTGTAAATCCAAACGTTCAATTTCATCAGCATTATATAAGCTTGCACGCTTAACTGTAGTGCCAGCTAATTGCACTGGTTTTAAGTTTGCTACTGGCGTAATTGCACCCGTTCGGCCAACCTGATAAGTTACTTTTAAAAGTTGTGTTAATGCACTTTGTGCTTTGTATTTATAGGAGATTGCCCAACGAGGATTTTTAGCGGTAAAACCTAAATCGCGTTGTTGTGCATAGTTGTTTACTTTTATTACTACACCATCAATTTCGTAACTTAAATGTTCGCGTTGTGTATCGTAGTAATGTATAAAATCCATTACCTCATTTATGTTTTTGCACAACTTAAAATGATCGCTTACCTGAAAGCCCCATTGTTGGGCCTTTTTTAAACTCTCAAAATGTGTTTCTGCAACCAGATTATCTGCATTTATAAAATACAAAAAACAATCTAAAGGGCGCTTGGCCACCTCTGCACTGTCTTGCATTTTTAAAGTACCCGAAGCAAAATTACGTGGGTTTTTATACAACCTTTCTTTAATTTCATCATCATCATATCCTTTGGCTTCAAGCTCAATACGGAATTGATTATTTAATTTCTCGAAAGTTTTACGGTGCATAAAAATCTCACCACGTATATCAAAACTTTCTGGATAATCGCCCTCAGGCAATTCAATCGGTATACTTTTAATGGTTTTTACATTTGCAGTTACATCATCGCCCATTGTGCCATCACCACGAGTTACCGCTCTTATTAGTTTACCATTTTGGTACGTAATACTAATGGCTAACCCATCAAATTTAAGCTCCACTACATAATCAAAATCATCACCAATGGCCTTTCGTACACGTTCATCAAACTCTTTTAATTCGCCTTCGTTATAGGTATTACCCAAACTTAGCATGGGGTATTTATGTTTTACTTGGGTAAAATTTTTGGTTATCGAACCTCCAACTTTTTGTGTAGGCGAATTAGCAGATGCCAAACTTGGAAACTGTAGTTCTAATGCTTCCAATTCCTTTAGCATTAAATCAAAATCAAGGTCGGATATAGTAGGTTTCGACAGTACATAATAATTGTAATTGTGGTTATTTAACTCGGTAGTTAATTCATCAATTCTAATTTTTGCTTCCAATTCGTTCATTGCTGCTAATTAAAATAAATTAGTTCAATTGTTATTCACTAATCAATAAAATAAAAAATGCATATTTGTAGCTATGCGTTTTAGGATATTAACGGTATTACTTTTAACAACGACTGTTTTGTTTGGCCAAGGCACTTATTTACCATTAGGTTCTTATGGTGTTTACCAACTAGATAGGTTTGAAATTAAATCAGGAAGATTAGCCACTCCACAAGAATTTTCAACGGGCACTAAATCATACCAACGAGATAGGATTGCTACTTATGTTGATAGTTTTGATGTAAAAGGAGTAAAACTTAGTAAGCAAGATTATTTTAACTTAGATTATTTACAAAACGACAACTTCGAGTTTTCTAATTCGCAATCAACAATTAGTAAGTGGAGCAAATTTGGAATTTACAAACGAAAAGCTGCATTTTACAGTGTTTTAGATGATGATTTTAAGTTGGTAGTTAACCCTGTAACGCTATTACAACAAGGTAATGATAGGCTATCTGGTGGTACATTAATAAATAACAGGGGTTTTGAAATGCGTGGTTCAATTGGCAAAAAAATTGGATTTTATACGTTATTTAATGATGAGATTATAAAATTTAACAGTTGGACAAGGGAGTTTTACAACCGAGAAAAAGTTATACCTGGAGGAACTTTTTTGAAGAGTGATGATGGTAAAATATACAACTACCCTACTGCATCGGGTTATATTGTTTATCAACCCAATAAATATTTCGACATTCAATTTGGACAAGGAAAAAACTTTTTAGGTAATGGATACCGAAGTTTTTATGTGAGTGATTTTAGCCGCGATAATCTTTTTTTAAGAGTAAACACTAGGGTTTGGAAAATAAACTACACCAATATTTTGGGTGAGATTTTAGATTATGTGAGTCCATCTGCACGAAACAAACCTAAACGACACTATTATGCAACAACGCAAGCCAATATTAACATAGGAAAAAACTTTAACCTAGGTTTATTTCAAACCATAGCTTTTCAGCGCGATACTGGCTATGCAAGTCCGGGTTACGATTTACAATACCTCAACCCAATTATATTTTATAAGCCAGTAGAAAACGGACTTAATAGCCCCGACAAAGCTATTTTAGGAATGGATTACAAGTGGAACTTCTTGCGTCATTTTCAGCTATACGGACAAGTTGTAATAAGCGAATTTAAAATACAAGAAATGTTGCATAACACAGGTTGGTATGGTAATAAATGGTCTGTGCAATCTGGGTTAAAATATATTGATGTGGCATCTGTTAAAAACTTAGATTTACAATTAGAGTGTAATATTGCTCGACCATATATGTATACCTCTTTCGACCGATTAAATGCTTATGTAAATTATAACCAAAACATGGCACATCCGCTTGGGGCAAACTTTTACGAGTACATTGGCATTGTTAGGTATCAACCATTTAATAGGGTAAATTTAAAAGCATTTGCAATGTATGCGTTATACGGAAACGATACCAATGGAACTAATTTTGGAAAAGATATTGCAAAAAGTTACCAGGACTTGTACCCTAATAATACCCATGGACACTACATATCACAAGGTATTAAAACAGGTGTATTAACTGCCGATTTTGTGGCTAATGTTATGATTAGACATAATTTATTTATCGAATTTCAGATAACTTACCGCAAAGCCACTAGCGAGTTGGCGATATTTAGAAACGAAACAATTTACTACGGAGCAGGTATAAGATGGAATATTGCTGAACGAAGGTGGGATTTTTAACACTTGCGCTTTCGCATTAATTTACCGAAAATTGCAGCATAATATTTAATAAACAGA
>JAUCCO010000128.1:0-9863 GCA_034676125.1 Bacteroidia bacterium | reverse complement strand
TTAAGCCAGATGCATTGGTAAAATGTAATTGAAAAACGTGTCCACCAGTTTCTATATCAAACCCAAAAGAAAAGGCATCGTAATACATTGTTCCATCAAGCTTTTTATCATCTCTGGCATTAAGCCTTGGAATGTATTCAAAATTAAATCGACTACTGCGTGAAAGCTTAATAGAACCACCAATTCCAATGGCATAAATATCGTTTGATTGTGTTTTGGTTTCTACTAAATTATGATGAACAAATGTTGGTGATATCATTAACGAAATATGCTCATTAAATTTACGTGTAATGATAAGTTGATTAACAAACGATAACCTAGAGGCGAATAAATTATTCCTTGTTTTATCTGCAAACTCAATGGTATTTATGGCCACGTTACCAAAGTAATTTATGCTTACGGGCATACTTCTTTTACCACGAGTTTGTTCTGTAATTTTGTACTTTACAAATCCATCATAAGTTTTACCAACATTACTTCTACCAGCACCAATCATTAATTTATCGGTTACTCCATACTCAAACCCTAACCGCAAAACTGCGCCATCAAGCCCAAACATATTATATAAGCCATAAACATTATCTTGGTTAATTAGCATGGGTTGAAAACGGTGTTGAATCCTAAAATCTAAATGTTGTGCTTTCATTTGTTCGTTGGTATGTAAATTCACCAATCGGGTTGATTTAAAAGTAGCAAACACAGGTGTAGGCGCACTTGTACTATCTTCTTCTAACATCTTTAACAAATCTTCTTGTGCAAATAAGTTACTAGCAAAAAGGAGGGTAAATATTAATACTAAATTTCTCATTCGGTTAATTGTTTGGCGCACCTGCTGCAATCCAAGCTGCTAATTTATTTCTATTGTCTAAACTCATTAATCCTGCACTTGGCATAGGAGTTGGCGTACCATCAACTGCGCGAGCTTTCACTTTATCTTTATTTGCAAATACATTTGCATAAGTGGTTAAGTTAGGAGCATCTCCACCTGTTGTGTGGCAAGTGGTGCAATTTGCAGCAAGCATTGGGGCTATGGTAAGTGCATAAGTAACGGAGGTTGTATCAGCGTTTTTGTTAAAGCTGTTTGGGTAAAGCTCTTCTTCTTTATCGTAATAACAAGCACTTAAACTAAGTGTAAATACTGTTAGTGTTAGGTAAACTATTTTTTTCATTATAAATTAATTAAACGAAATTACTGGTGTATTTATGCCATGGCAACTATTACACGCACCATTTATGGTTGAACTTTGCATGGCTTTTTTTACGTTTCCATTTTTATCAATTAAAACAGGAAATGCGCCACCTTTAAAATCTACGATTTTTCCAGTATAAAAGTTTCCCAAATCATCAATAGTTAATTTATAAATTAGTGCACCTGTTCTATTGGCCTCTGTCCATAACTCCACCGAACCATCTTTGGCATAGTTTGCACCGTTAAATGCTGTACCTGCAATATTCCACCAGCCGCCATCCAATACCGCCTTGTTTATCCCAGGTTTATTATGGCAACTCATACAATTTTGGCCCGAGTTGTGGCTTTTGTCATTACTGGCCATGCTTTCTTTGGCATTTTTTTGTAACTCATCGTAATGATTACAACTGCTTATAACAGCAATTATTGTAAAAATTATTAGTGTTGATTTATACATGGTGATGATTTGCTTGCCAGTTTTTAGTTTACTAATAGATGTTCATAATTGTTCGGGAAAACTTATAAAAAACTAAAACTCCGAAGCCTTCATAAACTCTAGTAACCTTGGGTTTCCGCTATCTCTAATCATAGTTTTTTCACCTTCCCAATCTTTTTTGCCTTTGTAGATAAAAATAATATTATCACCCATATCAAATAAACTTTTCATATCGTGGGTGTTAATAATGGTGGTGATGTTGTATTCGATGGTTAGCTCTTTAATTAATTCATCTATTAATCGAGATGTAATTGGGTCGAGGCCAGAGTTGGGTTCATCACAAAATAAATATTTAGGATTAAGTGCAATTGCCCTAGCAATACCAACACGCTTTTTCATTCCACCACTTAGGTTTGATGGAAATAGCTTGTTTACGTTAACCATATTTACCCTTTGCAAACAAAAGTTTACACGCTCTAAAACCTCCTCAGGAGTCATTTTAGTGAACATACGTAATGGAAATGCAATGTTATCTTCAACAGTTAACGAATCAAACAAGGCAGTACCTTGAAACAACATCCCAATTTCTTTTCTAATTACTTTTCTTTCTTCGTAGGTTTTGTGTACAAAATCATCTTTACTGTAATAAATTTCGCCTTCGTCAACATCAATTAAGCCTACCATACATTTCATCAAAACACTTTTGCCACTGCCACTTGCGCCAATAACAAAATTTGCTTTGCCAGGATAAAAATTTGCAGTGATATCATCAAGTACAAGCCTACCATCAAAGCTCTTTTTAATATTTTTTATTTTTATCATTACCGTAATTACAATAAAAGATCAGAAATTAAGTAATCAAAAATAATAACAGCCACTGCACTATACACTACAGCCGAAGTACTGCTTTTACCTACTTCTAATGCACCGCCACTTGTGTTGTAACCATGAAAAGAACTTATGCTGGTAATTAAAAATGCAAATGCAGTAGCTTTAGTTAATGCATATGTAACAGAAAATGGATTAAACCCGCTGCGTAAACCTCTTGTAAAATCATCAATACTTAAAATATCTGCATACATGCCCGACATTGCGCCACCAAATATAGAAAGTGACATGGCGTAAACTACCAAAACAGGAATGGTAATTACACCCGCAATAATTTTAGGAAGCACTAAATAATTGGCAGAGTTTATTCCCATTATTTCTAATGCATCTATTTGTTCGGTAACTTTCATGGTGCCTAGTTCTGATGCAATATTGCTACCAACTTTACCCGCTAAAACTAAACAAGTAATGGTAGGCGAAAATTCATAAATATTACTATCGCGAACAAAAGAACCAATCATCCATGTTGGTACTAAACCACTAACCAGCTGCGTGCTAAATTGTATGGTTGAAACTGCTCCTGTAAAAACAGATATCAATGAAACAATACCAAATGAACCAACTCCAATGGAATTCATTTGTACAACTGTTTGTTTAATAAAAACTGAAAACCTTTCGGGTCGCTTAAATAAACCTGCTAAGAATAAAACATAATTGCCAAAATGCTCAAAAAATTTCATATAAAAACCGTAGATATATTTGGCTGTAAATATATGCATACTTAATCCTATTTTTGACCTTTAATTTTTTTGAAAATGGAACATATAGGTAAAACTATCGTAATAACAGGGTGTACTAAAGGTATTGGTTTGGCCATTGTAAATATATTTGCTCAAATGGGTTTTAACATTGCAGGTTGTGCAAGAAACCATGAAGAATTAAGCGCGCTACAATTGGAATTAACAAAGATAAACCCTAAAGCAAAGCATACCTTGTTGCAATGTGATGTAAGCCAGACAGAAGATATCAAAGCATTTATTGATAAAGTAGCAAAAATATACAAACGTATAGATGTACTTGTAAATAATGCGGGCACGTTTGTACCTGGTAAAGTTATTGATGAAGCAGCAGGCACTTTAGAGCATTTGTTACAAACCAATGTAACCAGTGCATATTATGTTTCGCGAGGTTTTTTACCACCTATGATTGATGCTAAAACCGGACATATATTTAATATTTGTTCAATTGCTAGTTTGCAAGCCTATGAAGCAGGTGGATCATACAGCATAAGTAAGTTTGCTTTGCTAGGTTTTAGTAAGCAATTACGCTTCGAGTTAAAAAACCATGGCGTAAAAGTTACTGCAGTTATGCCTGGTGCTACTTTAACCACATCATGGGCTGGAGCAGGATTGCCAGAAGAGCGTTTTATTAAACCTATTGATGTGGCTAAAACTATTAAGGCTGTTTATGAGTTAAGTAGTAGTACTGATGTAGAAGAAATTGTAATTAGGCCACAATTAGGAGATATTTAAAATAGAACATTAATTTTGTGCCTTGTACTAATTAGTACAATTTTATTAAAGGTTTAAAACCTACAACTTAAACACATGTTACAAGCAAAAGATATATTAGGTTATTGTGAAAGTTTGCATCAATACAAACGCAGAGAAACATTAACCGTAAAAATTGGTGATTTATATATGGGTAGCGATTACCCAATTCGTATTCAAAGTATGACTACTACAGATACGATGGATACAATTGGCTCTGTTGAACAAATTACGCGTATGGTGCAGGCTGGCTGCGAGTTGGTAAGATTAACAGCACCTAGTATTAATGAAGCAAAAAACTTAGAAAATATTAAAAAACAATTAGCAGCTAATGGTATACATGTGCCTTTGGTGGCTGATATACATTTTACGCCTAATGCTGCCGAAGTAGCTGCCAGAATAGTTGAAAAAGTACGTGTAAATCCTGGTAATTATGCTGATAAAAAGAAGTTTGATATTATTGAATATACCGATGCCCAATATGCCGAAGAGCTAGATAGAATAAGAGAAAAATTTACACCATTGGTTAAAATTTGTAAAGAGTATGGCACTGCAATGCGCATTGGTACCAACCACGGTAGTTTAAGTGATAGGATAATGAGTCGGTATGGCGATTCGCCTTTGGGAATGGTAGAGAGTGCAATGGAGTTTTTGCGTATTTGCGAGGATGAAAACTATTTCAACATTGTGTTAAGCATGAAAAGTAGCAACACACAAGTAATGGTTGAAGCATACCGCTTATTGGTTAAAACCATGAATCAGCATAACATGAAATACCCTTTGCATTTAGGAGTTACTGAGGCTGGTGATGGTGATGATGGGCGTATTAAAAGTGCTTTGGGTATTGGTGCTTTGTTAGAGGATGGCATTGGAGATACCATCAGGGTATCATTAACAGAAGATCCAGAATTTGAAGTGCCCGTTGCCCAAAAAATCGCTTTGCGTTATTATAACAGAACCAATCATGCACCTATATTAAACGTAGCAGAACCAAGTTTAAACTGGAGCCCATATGAATACAAGAAACGAGTAAGCACAGAGGTTACAAATATTGGAGCTACTAATGTACCGCGTGTTGTAGCTGATTTTAGTTATTTAAATAATATAAATCCTTCAGATTTAAGAGCGGTTGGCCATACTTATGATGTTAGGTTAGATAAATGGCATATGGCCGATTTGGGTTGTGATTTTATATATTTTGGCGAAAACCAAATTGATTTTATGCTGCCAAATGGTGTTAAAGGAATTTACACTGCTAATATTTGGAATTCATTGCCCGATAAATTAAATAACTATCCAGTTTTTGGTGTTGATGAGTATTTTAATACAGCATCTCATAGTGCAACTTTAAATTTTATACAATTAACCACCGAAGAAGTTACAACATCATTTTTAACAAAATTAAGTAATCAAAAAAACAATATTGTACTGCTTTTGGGTAGCAACAACCTTAATGCAGTAGCCGATTTGCGCAATACATTTTTTAATTTGGCTAAGGTGGAATTACAAATACCCGTATTTATTTCTAGGGTTTATGATACAACAGATGAAGAAGAGTTTATGCTTAATGCTGCTACCGATTGTGGTAGTTTATTAATTGATGGTTTTAGTGATGGAATAATGCTTACCAACAAACAATTAAAGCAATATCGTGTTAATCAAATTAGTTTTGGTATTTTGCAAGCGGCTAGGGCTCGTGTAACCAAAACAGAATACATTAGTTGCCCAAGTTGCGGACGTACATTGTTTGATTTGCAAGAAACTACAGCTATGATACGCAAAGAAACCGACCATTTAAAAGGAGTAAAAATCGCTATTATGGGCTGTATTGTAAATGGACCAGGAGAAATGGCAGATGCAGATTATGGCTACGTAGGCAGTGGAGTTGGTAAAATTACCTTATACCGAGGCAAGGAAATTGTAAAAAAAGGAATTGAAAAGGAAACAGCTGTAAACGAACTAATTGAATTGATAAAAGAAGATAGTAGGTGGATTAATAGATAAAAATAAGGTTAAATTTGCAACTAAATTAAACAAGCTTGGGTCTTTACTTTGATAAAAAGGAAAAAAGATTAGTTTTGTCGAAATTTTTAAATTTTAGAATTAACATAAAAATAACATAAAAATACATGAAAAAGCTATTACTAAGCGCATCAATGCTATTAACGGTAAGTTTTGCTTTTGCTCAATCAAGCAACAGCCTAGCGCCCGTAAAAGAGGGTAAATTAGATTTAACACTCAATGCTCCAACTTCGGTTGTTGTAAACACTGATAAAGTGAATGATAATTTCAGAAACAAAAAAGCAGTGGTACAAGATTGGTACCAACCATTAAATTTCCTAACTCAGTTTCAGGGTGGCGAAAGTCCATTAGGTTCTGTGATAAAAAGATATGTGTATTTTGTATCTGCTGACTCTAATTTCAAAGTGGTAAGAGCTGATGACAACTTTAGTCGTGCATCATTTCAAAGTTATGGTCAAATATTAGACCCTAAAGATGCGTTAATTGAAAATACTGAAAATCCTTTTATCAGATTATCAACTTTTAACCCTTACACATTGGATTCAATCTTTTTTCAATATTCGTATATCAGAAATACTGATAGTACAGATAACGACAACGATGGTGTTAAAGAAGAAGTTATAGATACAGTTTATGTAGCTTATTTTGCAGGTGCAAATATAACAACGGGCTATTTGAATAATACTGCAAAAGATAAAATTAGTTATGTTAAATGGAATGGTACTTCTTTAATGCCTACTTCATTAGTAAAAATCGATACATTTTTATTAGGTAATAATAGAACTAATTCACCAATTGATACAACATCTGTCAATGCCGATCAAACCAGCTTTGGTAGCAAATTTGCACAGTTAGCTGCTCCAACAGGTATGAATATCAACAAAGGCAGCTTAGTAGGTTTTACCGCTACATTTAAATCAGGTACTAAAGCTGTTGTAAATGGTGACACAGCAGTAATTATCAACCAAGGAACAAAAACGCCTACAAGATGGGCGAATACTTTTGGCACAGTAATATTTGTTAATGAAAAAGAATCAGGAGTTGAATATACAAATCCTACATATTTTAACTCGAGCCAAGTTCAACCACAATGGAATGCTTACGGAACTTCTGCTAGTTGGGCAGGTAGTTATATACCAGGTCTTGCTTTTGAAAGCAAATTCTTCATTCAATCAGGTTTCCATTTAACATGTGCAAACGTAGGTGTTGCTGAAAATGATTTAGTATCAATTAGTGCAATATATCCTAACCCAGCAAACGGTTCAACAACTGTTGGTTTTAACTTAAAGCAAGCTGGTAATGTTAGCATTTCAGTATCTAACTTACTAGGTCAAACAGTTGCTACTTTAAATCCTGGTAAATTAGCTTCTGGTAACAATACTGTTAACTTAAACGTAAGCAACATTAAAGCTGGTGTTTACTTTGTAAATGTTTCAGTTGATGGTGTTAGCTCAACAAAAAAATTAACTATTACTGAATAATTAGTAGTATAATTATTAAAATATTAAGCAGCCTCGAAATGTCGAGGCTGCTTTTTTTATGAAAAATTAGTGTACTTTGCCAATATAAATACAACCTATGAGTAATTATATACAGTTTAATAAACGCACTCTATCATCTATCGCATTAAATGCATTTGGGTTATTTATCTTGTTTTTATTAAAGGATTTTATCACCCCATTTTTAGGAGCACTTATATTTTTTGTATTGTTCCGTAAAATGATGAATTACTTAGTAGATAAAAGAGGTTGGGGCCCGGCTAAAAGTGCAATTTTAATTATAATACTATCCTTTATTATTGTATTGGTGCCAATTATTACCTTTAGTAATTTATTGTACACTAAAATTAGTAGTATTTTAAATGATCCAACGGCTATTTTAGATAGTTTAAAACTTTTAGATACAAAGCTAGATGAGCTTACAGGTAAACAATTATTCTCGCACGATTTTGCTTCCCTCATTCAAGAAAAAGCTGGTCAAATTATTCCTTCATTTATCAATAAAGTATTTTTAGTAGTAGGTAATATTGGTATTATGTATTTTGTATTGTATTACATGTTGGTAGAACGTAAAGCAATGCAAAGAGAGGTTTATAATTACCTGCCATTTAATGCCCAAAATACAGCAGTGCTTGCACGCGAGTTAGAGTCGCAAACGTTATCAAACTCAATTGGTGTACCATTAATAGCTGCTATACAAGGTACTGCTGCAGGTATTGGATATTGGATTTTTGGTTTAAACGAGCCCATTTTCTGGGCCATAATTACTGCATTTGCGTCTATTATTCCATTAGCAGGTAGCACATTAATTTGGGCTCCAGCAGCAATTATTTTAATGATTACGGATAGCTTATGGATGGGAGCAGGACTTGCTATTTATGGTGGGTTAGTAATTATAAATATAGATAATGTGGTGCGCTTTTCTATTCAAAAAAAGTTTGCCGATGTACACCCATTAATAACCGTTTTTGGAGTAATAATTGGCCTAAGTTTATTTGGTTTACCCGGACTTATTTTTGGTCCATTAATGTTATCGTACTTTGTTATTTTGGTAAAAATGTACCGCAGTGTTTATGTAAATAAAGATAACAATAACAATACGGTACCCGAAGAAAGTTAAAGTTCTTCTAAAGCTGGCCTAGTGTAATAACCTGTACCATTATATGCACGCTTGCGCGGATGATTAAAGCACGGTTCGCTACATGCTCCTTCCATTATGTCGCTACAAGTTTCACACATGTTAAATTGCTCATTACACTCCACATTAGCACAATTTAAGTTTCTAAATGTTGGTGTTCCGCATTTTAAGCAATTAGCAATTGCAGTTGGGTTAACATTGTTAATAGGCACACTTACACGACCATCAAACACATATAGTGAGCCATCAAAATCTTTTCCGCCTGTATCTTTAGCATAACCAATTATACCATTGTGCAATTGATACACATCTGTAAAACCTTGTTTAATTAAGTATGCTGATGCTTTTTCGCACTTTATGCCACCTGTGCAAACGGTAACTACCTTTTTGTTTTTGTACTTTTCTAATTCAACTACCTTATTCGGAAATTCTCTAAATGTTTCAATATCTAATGTTACCGAATCTTTAAATTTACCCAAACGTGTTTCGTAATTGCTACGTACATCAATCACAATAACTTCTTCTTGTTCCTTTAACCTTAAAAACTCATCTCCACGCAAGTGTTTTCCCGTTTCTATGGTTGGGTCTATTTCTTTTGGGTCGCGTAAGCCAGAGTGAACAATTTCTGATTTGTAACGAACATGAACACGGTTAAAAGCATGCTCATGGTGTTGGTCAATTTTAAACTCAATACCTTTAAATAATGGATTTTCAATTAAACTGTCCATGTAAGTTTTACAGCTTTCAATTGTTCCACTTATTGTTCCGTTAATGCCTTCGTGTGCAATGTAAATGCGCCCTCTAATGCCAATTTGTTTACAAAATGCCAAATGTTGCGGAGCCAATTCTTCCGCATTGGGTATAGTTGTATAGTGGTAATATGCTATTACCTGATAGTTTTTTGTGCTGTTTTCCATATGTAAGATGGGTTAAACAATTAATAATTGAGGCTGCGAATTTAGGGAAATAGTTTTAATAAGTTAGCCAGAGATTACGAGTTAGCTAGAGATTACAATTGAGCCACAGATTACAGTTGAGCCACAGATTACACAGATTGCACAGATTTTTTGAGGATTACGAGTTAGCCACAGATTACAAGTTAGCCACAGATTACACAGATTGCACAGATTTTTTGGAGATTACGAGTTAGCCATAGATTACAATTGAGCCACAGATTACACAGATTGCACAGATTTTTTGG
>JAUCCO010000127.1:0-9922 GCA_034676125.1 Bacteroidia bacterium | reverse complement strand
GCATCCAGCTGTGTAGCTGGTACTTTTTTAGCAGCAATAGCAGCCTTTACCGAAGTTTCGGCTTTGGTTTTTTCTGCATCTGCTGCATCCTTTTGCGCAGCATTGTACTTGGTTGCAGCTTCTTTGTTTGCCTTAATTGCTGCAGTAATTTGCGCCTCAGTAGCGTTGGCATCCAGTCCAAGACTGGTGATTAATTCTAATTTATTCATTTCTGTATCTTGAGTGGCTGGTTTCTTAGCAGCAATAGCTGCTTTAATTTGCTCATCAGTTGCAGTGGCATCCAATCCAAGCAATGCGATTAGTTCGTCTCTTTCCATTATTTTTTTATGAGTGTTTGCTTTGGGAATAATTGGGGCACCGCAGGCTTTAAGCATGGTTGCTGTCTCTGTATCAATAGTTTCTGCGTTACCCTCAATGGCATCAATAAGTTTTGCGGCTAATGCTTCTTTGGCAGTAAACCATTTATCACCATTGGCCCACATACTTTCTACCTCTTCCTCCTTTTTGCCCATTTTAGTGGCATAGGCTGTGCGGTAATCATTTGTGGTATTTTTAAGCCTAACCAATCCGCTCTCCATATCTTTTTCAGTGCCATAACTACTTGCCGATGGCTTATGAATCATAAATTGGGAGTTTGGGCGCGAAATGGTTTTAAATTTTGTTACAAAACGGGTTGCAGCACTGGCAACCAATGCACCTGCATATACGGTTACATTTTCAGTACCGAAACGATCCATTTCGGCAACCATATCTGCAGCATCATATACTGAACCACCCTGCGAGCTAATGTGTACGTTAGCGGTTGTTGCTCCTTTTCCAATGGCATCATCAATAAGTATTGCCAATACATCAGGATTATTTTTTTCACTTCCTATATAACCACGAATTTTAAATGTGGCGGTTTTGCCTTTTGCTTCGCAAGTAACCGAACCAATAAGGTTTTTATCACGTGCTGCATCTGCTAAAATTAGATAGTGTTTTTTCAAAATTTATTGGGTTTATATTTCCGTTCAGTGGGCTCAAAAATGCAGGTGTAAAAACAACTGTGCAAATCTCGATTATGATTTAGGAACATATTGTACCTGAATTAGGTACGTAAAAAACCCAATTCATAATCGAAATAAAAAAACGCCAATTTTCAGGGCTTTTTTTGTGCTATAAATCGCATAAAATGGCAGATACAAAAAAGCTTAAACCAGCTGCTAAAATCTTGTTTGTAGAACAGGGTAAAAGTCAGGTGGAAGTACACGAAATTTTGGGCGTATCAACCCAAACATTAACAAAGTGGGTTAACGATCCAAAAGATAATTGGAAGGACCAGCGAACGGCCAAAATGAACTCTTCGCTAAAACGTGCTGATGATATTAAAAATGTGATTGGCACACTTACTGAAAGACGCATTGAAATATTTGAATTAACCAAACAAGCACAAGGCCAAAAAAATAAGACTGAAGTATTTTTACTTCAAAAAGAAGCTGTTTCAATTGGTCAGGAAATAGCCATGTATAGCAAAGCATTAGAAGCGGTAGACAAAAGTAATAAACCATCACTTCGTATTTACCTCGAAATAATGGATCAGATTTTTAAAGCATTATCCGATCATAATAAAGAGTTGTATTTGCAAACAGTAGACTTTCAGGAGTCGCATATTAGCAGCGTTGCCGAAAGTTTAGGATAATGAAAGCAGCTGATAAAAAAAGCGTTGAACGCTACAAAAAGAAGCTCGAATTTGCACGAAGTGCCGGAGTACCTGAGTTTAAAACCGCTGGCGAAATGCATGCCATTATAGAGCGATGCAAGCGTGAGCCAAAATTTATGGTGGAGTACTTCTTTCCACATTATGCAGATAGTGAGTGTGCCGATTTTCATACTGAATTTGCTTTTATGGTTGCAAAAAACCCATTGTTTAAAGGTTTTGCATGGTGGGGGCGGGCGTTAGCAAAGTCGGTATGGAACAACATCTTTATTCCGTTTTGGTTATGGCTGCGAGGTGAGCCTGTTTACTTAGTTGTAATAGGCAGTTCTCAGCCACGTGCAGAACAGTTGCTTGAAGATTTGAGAGCTGAGTTTGAAACAAACCCGCGCATTATTGCGCACTTTGGCGAACAAAAACAATTCGGTACGTGGGAAGGTGGTTTCTTTATTACCAAAAGCGGGTTTATCGGGCAGGCCTTAGGCATGGGTCAAAGTGTGCGTGGTTTGCGTGTTAAAAGCCGCAGGCCAACACATATTAATGCGGATGATTTAGAGATAAAAGAAACCGTTAAAAACCCCAAACGGCAAAAGGAAATTGCCAAATGGATTGAAAAGGATTTAATACCAACAATGGATGGTTCAGTAAGAAGATTTATTCAATCAAACAATGGTTTTCATCCAATAATGATACAAACTATTTTAGCAGAGAATCACCCCAAATGGAAAAAACATCAGGTTAATGCTTACGATCCTGTTACATACAAACCTACGTGGCATCAAAAGTATCATGCCAATTACTTCAGGGAGATTGAAGATGATATAGGCAGGCTTCAGGCAATGGCAGAGTATAATAACGAGCCACATGTGGAAGGTGATATTTTCAAAAACGACCAAATACAGTGGGGCAAAATGCCAAACCTAAACCACTTTAAAATTATTGTGGGGCATTGGGATATTGCTTACGCAGGTAACAGCACAAGCGATTACAATTGCGTTGAGATAATGGGATTAAGAGAAACAGACTTTTGGCACATCGACTGTTTTTGCAAGCAAACCAAAATGAGGGCGGCTGTGGAGTGGATGTGTGAGTTTCAAATTAAACTACCTAAAACCGTTATCGTGCATTGGCAGTACGAGGCGCAATTTTGGAATGATGAAGTACAGCGCACCATTGATGAGGTAAGTGCAGAATATGGCATTTACTTAAACATTAGCAAAGTAATTGTTTCTAAAACCAACAAATACGACCGCATTTTAACACTGCAACCTCGCTACCAAAACAGTCGCATTTATTTTAATGATAACAAAAAAGCGCACACTGATACTCAGGTAGGAGTTGCACAGCTTTTAGGAATTGAACCCGGCTATAAAACACATGATGACTGGCCAGATAGTCAACACCAATGCATTGAATTTTTACAAAGGCATATTGCTATGGGCAGCCGAAAAGGCGGCTACGAATCAGGCAAGATGCTACCTAACAACGAAAGAATATGATTTACTTAACTAATGCCGATTTATTGCTTTATAGCTTTGAAAGATTTATTACCGAAAGCACCGCAGATGATGCAGATATAATTAACCGCACCGAAAAATCAATTATTGGTGTTGCTAAAACTTATTTAAAAGAACGTTACGATTTGGTTGATACTTTTAATGAAGATGAACCAGTACGTGATGAATTTTTAGTAATGGTGCTTGCCAAAATGGTTGTGCATCAAATTTTAAGCAGAAACTCAGCACGTAAATACGATGCTGATAAAAAAAACGATTACGACTGGGGTATTAAGCAGCTCGAAAAAATACAAACAGGTCGCACCATTCTTGAATTGCCACCAAAGCTTGATGATACTGGAAGCGCAAGCCTAACACTTGGCTGGGGCAATAACACCAATATTGATTTTTACATTTAAAAACCGTTTAAAATGAGTTTAAAAGATAAGGCATGGAATTACCTACAACGTGAAGTTTTAAAGCGTGTAGACGATAAAGTTATATTGGTAGAATCTGCCATTAGAAGGGGCACAGATAGCCCTAGCCGAATGATTGAATATGAAGCTGTGCAACTTGCCGCAAAATCGGTTAAAGATTGGAAGGATGCAGTAATGCTGGCCACAGATCCAAAAGAGCCAAACAGGCAACCATTGGCCGATTTGTATGCCAACCTGATGCTTGATAACCACCTTGCATCAATAATTGATACACGCATACTTTACAGCCAACGCAGTAAGTTTAAATTGGTTGATGATAAGGATAAAGAGAACACTGAAATATCTTGGTTATTCGAGCGGCCTTGGTTTCGCGAATTGATTAGGCATGTTATCATGAGCCAGTTTGAAGGTACAAAACTGATTGAATTTTTTGAAACCACCGAAGATGGTGAACTTGCAAATATTACTGAAATACCACAGTCGCATTTTAATGCTGTAAAAGGTGTTATTATGAAAACCGCAGGCGATGCTAACGGATGGAATTACCGCGAAGGCGCATTTGCAGGGCAATACGTGCAAATTGGCAAGAATGATGATTTAGGTATGCTTGCACAAATTGCACACGTTGTGCTGGCTAAAAAGCTGGGTTTCGGGGCCTTTTTAGATTATATTGATAAATACGGAGTGCCGCCATTGTTCATCACAACAGATCGTGAAGATGATACCAGGTTAAAGGAGCTGATAAACTTTGCTGCCAATTTTAAGCGCAATCACTTTATGGTTGGCCGAGGTGCAGAAACATTTACCGTGGGTAATATTGGAGGTGCCGGGGTTGCACCACACGAAACGCTGTTAAAGTTTTGCAATGATGAGCTTAGTAAACGCGTTTTAGGTGGTACTGGAATTACTGACGAAAAAAGCTTTGTGGGTTCTGCCGAAATTCAATTTAATCTTGCTAAGGATAGGTTTGAGGCCGATAAAACAATGTTTGAATATGTGTTTAATGCACAAGTTAAACCAATACTAATAAACCTTAGCCCGGTGTATGCTCCATTGGCGAACCATTACTTTAAGTGGGATAACACCGAAAGTTTAACCCAAATGCAAATTATTGATACCATTCAAAAATTTGGCTCACTTTACGATATAGACCCTGATTATATCACCCAAGTTACCGGCATACCAATTTTAGGCATAAAACAAACTGCACCTATTGCCATACCTGCTGGAGGTGGGGATGGAAAAAAGAAATAAACGCGCAGCTTATTTCAGCTTCGCAACGTTTCTATTATAAAAAAGTAGAAGCCTATTACAACATTGAAAATTGTTCATCTTGCGGAGGGTTTAGCGAGGTAATGGCGATTGATTTAAGCGGCTGGGAAAAGGTAATTAATCAGATTGCAAAAGATTTGCATGAAGGTAAAATTAAACCAACCGATTTAAACAAGGAAAGCATTAGCAAAACTTTTAATACACTTAACGAAGGTGCGGCTGATGGTTACGGAAAAGGTTGGGGCCAAGTTTCAAAAATGCCATCTCGTGATGCGATTTTATTGCAGCGTAATTTATACAAATTTAGTGGTGCAAAAACCTTTACAATGCTGGAGGAGCTAAACAGCAAAATGGTGAAAGATGGTAAAATTGTACCATTTAGCGACTTTAAAAAGGAAGCTTTAAAACTAAATAATCAGTACAACTTAAATCATCTACAGGCCGAGTATCAAACAGCAAACCACAGTGCTAAAATGGCTGTGAATTGGGAAACATACCAAAGAGATAAAGCAAGGTTTCCTAACCTTAAATTTAAAACCCAAGAAGATACACGGGTAAGCGAGGAACACAAAAAGTTAAAGGATATTATAGCCCCTATTGATGGCACATTTTGGAAAAATCATTATCCGCCACTGCGCTTTCGTTGTCGCTGTTATACGGTGCAAACTTCAGCCGAAGCAAGCGAAAACATACCAAAGGTTGAAGTGCCGCCCGAGTTTCAAAATAATGTAGCCATTACAAAAGAGATTTTCAGCGAAAGCAAACACCCGTTTTTTCAACTTGCAAAACGTGGTGTGCAAGGCAGGCAGGATTTGAGACAGGCATTGGAAGGAAGCAAAGAAAATGCCCCAAAATACACGCACACCACACCTAAAGGAAGGAAAGTGGCAGTAAGCATGTTTGCTGATTTAAAAGATTTAGCCAGTAACTTAAAAACAGCTAGTACCGCAACTGATGCATTAGGAATTAAAGCCGAAATAAATGCTCATAAATCTGTAGGCAAAAACCCTGAGTTAAAGTTTGATGATAAGATAGGCGATAAAGTTGCGCCAGTTACCAAAAACATAAAAAGGGGAATATCGAATGCGTTTGATGATAAGCTTAAAAAAGGTGGCCAGCTACGAAATATTGAAGATACCTTTATTTCAGTTGATCTTGACGGTTATACTCAAACTGAAATATCGGCCAATTTGATTGATATTGCCAAGCAAACGAATGCTAAAATTAAAACCTTTAAAAACGTTTCATCATGCTTCCTTGAATTTAATGGTGTAATGGTAATTATAAACAAAGAAGATTCATTTGAAATGATGCTTAAAAAGCTGAACGATTTGATTTAAAATACGGAAAGCCATTATTGCTAATGGCTTTCTATTAGTCGGGATTGGCGAACCGCTCCCGTGAGTATACAAAGGTAAATAAAATTAACAGAATTACAACTATGTCTAAAATTAACCCGGCTCCCGATTTTGAAGCAATGGGGAAAGCCATTTTAAAACAGCTACCTCACAACGTAAGCCAGCAGGCATTGAGCCATTTTAAAGGAAGCTTTCGCAAGCAGGGTTTTACTGATTATAGCTTTATAGCATGGCCAAAAAGGCGCGATGATTTAAGCCATAAAATATTAATGCAAAGCAATAACCTAATGAATGATTTAAAAGTTAGGGCAGAAACGATTAATCACATTGTTATAGCTACCGAATTACCTTATGCCGATATCCATAACAATGGTGGAAAATTTAGTATTCCTATAACACAAAAAATGAGGAACTTTTTTTGGGCAATGTTTAAATCAACTGGCAAGGAAAGTTGGAAGTGGATGGCTTTAACAAAGAAGAAACGTTTCCCAATCCGCATTCCGCAAAGGCAGTTTATTGGTAACAGCGCAGAACTTAATAAGAATATTGATAATAAAATAATGGAAACAATTATTAAACAATTTAACAAGTAATTTATATGCAAGCTTGGAAGGAATTATACTTAGAACTGGCCGAACAGGCCGCAGCAATTGATGGTATTAAATGGGTTGATTTATGGCACAACCAAATAGGATTTATGGAAGACGAGCACCGCTTTCCTGCACCTGCAGTATTTTTTGCATTTCGTACACTACAGGTTGATGATATGGCCGAGCGTATGCAAAATTTGCGACTTCAGATAGAGGTGTATTTATTTTACGAAACATTTTCAGACACCTACATAGGCTCAATAAATCAACAAAGTGCGCTTGATTTTTTAGATTTGTTAAATAGCATACACACAAATTTTCATGGCACAACAGGTGAAAATTTTAGCGAAATGCGTAGGGTTGGCTTTAGTGCAGTTGATACGGGC
Organism: Bacteroidia bacterium; assembly: GCA_034676125.1. GTDB lineage: Bacteria > Bacteroidota > Bacteroidia > UKL13-3 > UKL13-3 > UBA6183. Next base: position 2,690 of record JAUCCO010000127.1, on the reverse strand, counting down.
AATGCTGGCAACTTGTACCAGGTAATATTTGAATGTACTTTAATTGATGAAACTGCTAAAAAGGTGTATAACGCTGCCGAAACCGTGGAAATGGATATTGAAAACACAGGGGGCGTTGCTGATGAATTGGAATATGATTTACCACAATTTGATATTTAAGCCCGATCGAAAACAATATTTTCGATGGTACGTGGCGAACGATAAAATTTCTTAGCCACTCGCAATAACACATAATCCTGAGAGTACACAGCCACTCCACCTTCCTTAACAGAGGATAACTTTACAAATTCATTTTTAACTGATTGGTAAAATTGGTTAGTGGTTTCTTTTACAGCGGGCACAGCACAAAATTAAATTATTTTTTACCAATTGTCCAAATATTTACGACAAAATATTTACACATAAAAAAGCCCCCATTAAACTTATGCTAATGAGGGCTTTTTGTAACCAATATTATGTCTTTAGTATTTATCTAAAATCCATCCAACAACTGCTGCAATAGCTGCTATTATCAAACCGAATAAAGCTTGCTGTAAGTGATATGGCTGCTTGCTTTTTTTCATTTTAATTGGTTTGGTATTTATTAAACTACTTTTCAGGCAATGCAGGAGCTGTGTCTTTAGTTCCATCTGCATATATTATTATCTCCGGAAACCATATAAAGTTTAAATTGGTTAAATCTTGATATGCAATTTTTTTCATATCTTCATTATAGCCAACAGTCCAAACGAAGCCAGCATTTACTTTAGATTTTGCTTTAATCAATTCGGTTTGTTCTAAACTTAGCCTACGAATAAAATTATCAAAAAGGTCGTACACTTCAAAATGACCCTTAACTGCCTTAATATCTTTTTCACCTTTGTTTTCAAACAATATATATAAGCCTAATTCTTTTTCGTATTCGTATTTACCATCAACTCTTCTATCAGTAATGCCTGCTTTTATAATTGTTTTAAATCTTTCTACTTCTAAATTATATTCACCTAGCTTTGTTTCATATTCAAGCCTTTTAGCTTTTGACTCTTCTAAAATATCTTTATAGGTTTTATCTAGCTTTATTTTCTCATCTAGATTTTCGCCCGAAAAAGCTTTTTTTAGAATGTTACCCGCCATCGACTTTGTTAAGAATTCAAAATCAGCTTCAGTATAGTCGTTTTTGTACTTAGCCTTTAACGTTTCAATGTCTTCTTTTGCGGTTGCAATGTCAATTTTTTTGTTAATAGTCGAATTGCAACTCGACAGCATCAATATAGATGCAATTGTAATGATTAATGGTTTCATTTTATTTTTAATTAAATAGGTTTCAAATATATATAATTATTGATATTCTAATACTCAACCTTTATTACATCTCCTTTAGCATTCAATGTAAAATAACCAATCGTTATTACTTGGCCACCCAATGAATTTTTAGCCCTATATTTATGCCTAACAACATATTGTGCAGGATCTTTTTTAATCTGCCTAACCTCACCCCATTCTATTGCTTGATATGATTTTGGATCCTTTAAATTTGTTTTTAAATGTGCCTTAATTTGCCATACAGAACCATCGGCTCTGTTATTTTTAACTTCATTACTGTTAGGCATTGTTATGTAAAGTGCAATGGCGGATATTATACCTAATATTAATAATAAAGGTATGCATCCTTTTTTTGTTTTTGGGTTTTGGGTTTCCATAATTTAAATGTGTTTTAAAAAGGTTTTAAATATATATAATTATTGATTTAAATTTATAAGCCTAAAAATGCCGTTCATCATCTCCACTCTAAATGCCGGGCGGCACGGGTGTTCGTTTAGCCACTTTATGGCCTCTAGCTGCGCAGGCGTTAATTTTAGCGCATATCCTTTGTGCTCAATAACTCCTCCAGCAAGTTTTCTCTCAACTTTTATTTTTACTTCGTGTAAAACACATCCAACACACTTGTTAAAGTGATTACCTGCGGTTAATTGCATAGCCAATTCAATACCGCTAGCCAATGCATCCATTTGTTGCCAAGTTATTTTTGGTTTAGTCATGGTTTTTAAACTGCTTTTAAAAACGTTTTAAACATTTGTTGGGCTTGCGTAACCAAAGTGGTTAACTCGTGGTAAGTATATTTGTTAAAGTGTTTTTTTGCATGGCCGTACTTTTCTACCCAAGCATATATTTTAGGCATATCTGCACGGCCATTAATTGCCATGCCCGCTTGCAGGCAATTAGCAATTACTTTCTTTCGCATTTTATCGCAATCATTATTTTTATTGCGCAAATGGTTAATTATGGCTTGTGCTTCGCTTTCGTACAAATCTTTACTACTTGTAGGGTAGCGGCCATCAATACAAGCAGTATCCATTAAATCTTGCTTATATGCCACAAATCCGGTTGCAGCAAGTAATATGTGCAACTCCTGAATTTGGACCTTTGTAATTTTAGGTTGTATTTTAGTGGTTTTCAGTCTCGTTAACATTTATTATTCCGCCACATATTGCGCAATAGGTTGTAGTATTTAATTTAAATTGAAACTCAGTTCGTTTTATTTTACACCAACAATCATGATTGATATAGCTTGAGATTGGTTCAGCATCTAAATGTTTTTTTATTTGAATAAGGTCATTTTTGGTTATGATTTTCTTATTTGTATTCATCCTCAAACCTTTCTTTTTTAATGTAACGCTCGGCATATATCTTGGCAATGCCTTTATCTGCTA
>JAUCCO010000126.1:0-10073 GCA_034676125.1 Bacteroidia bacterium | reverse complement strand
TTGTTATTATGCTATAACTACCGCCTCCTAAGCCACCACTATTGGTGCGTTTAAGTAATCCAACTGATGCATTTTTAATGGGTTTACTACTGCCGTATTCTACTACGGTTAATTTTACATCCCCATTAATAATTTCATCATCTTTGTCTTTGCAACTGTTAATTAGTAAAGTGCAAAAAACAGTGAGTATTGTTAGGTGTATTGTTTTCATAATTTTTTTTAGTTAGTAGTAGACAGTAACATGTTATTGTTTTGATACTCAAATATTAGTTAAAAGAGTTTAAGTTTTTTATTTATTATCAATAAAATTTAACAAGTTTTAGTACAGCCTTAATTGTTTTTGTATAAATTATTTTAATTGGAACCTTATTATTATTTTTTTTGTATAAATTTACCATAAATAAAACATAGTTTATACTCAAACAATAATGGAACCATTAAACCTGCAACAGCAATTATTTTATAAAATAAAGGCTAAACTAACACCACAAGACAACATGGCCAAAGCCATTGCCGAAACCCTAAATGTAACAGTTGATGCTGCATATAAGAAGATAAAATGCGAACGAATTTTAGATTTGAAAGAGTTAGAAATATTACTAAATGCGTTCAAAATTTCGCTTGTTGATATTGATAGTCATTTACATTTGGGCAAAGTAATATTCAATTTTAACCCAATAAATGAAATTAGTTTTACATTTAAAGATTATTTAAGGCAAATGGTTTCATCATTGCAAATGCTTATAAATAATAATGTTAAACACATTATATACTCTGCAAAAGAAGTTCCTATGTTTTACAATTTTATGTTTCCCGAATTAGGTTGTTTTAAAGCATTTGTTTGGCAGAAAAGTATTTTAAACTTATCGTCTCACCATGAATTAAAATTTTCAATACAAAAGCTTGACGATGAAATAGTAGAATTAGGAATTGAGATATATGAACTATACAATAAAATTCATTCAAAAGAAATTTGGAATTACGAAACTGTAAATTGTACAATAAGGCAAATTGATTTTTATAAAGTAGCCGGAATGTTTGAAGATAGTGAGAGCTATAAAATGGTTATAAAGCAGTATTATCAACTGCTAAAACATATTGAAGCACAAACAAACGCTGGAAAAAAAATAAATATCATGACCAAAGAGATGCTTGCAAATTTTGATTTGTATCACAACGAATTGATAATTGGCGATAACACTGTTTTGGTAGAGTTAGAGAACTCGAAAATGGCTTTTATAACCCCCAATGCGGTAAACTCATTCACAACAACTCAACCCGAGGTTACAAATTACATTAGTGATAACTTAAATTCGTTAATTCAAAAATCAATTAGATTAAACAAGCAAAACGAGAAAATTAAAACTCCATTTTTTGACAGAATAAAAAGGGGGATTGAAGAATTATGACACCTATTTAGTATTTGAACTAAACATAAAAACGCACCTAAGATGCGTTTTTATGCAAACAATATTATATAAATTATTACTTATGCAAAAGCGTTTTCGCCAGTAATATCTAATCCAGTAATTAATAAATGTATGTCGTGTGTTCCTTCGTAGGTTACTACACTCTCTAGGTTCATCATGTGGCGCATAATTGAGTATTCGCCTGTAATTCCCATTCCACCTAACATTTGTCGGGCATTGCGAGAAACGTTTAATGCTAAATCTACATTATTACGTTTGGCCATACTAATTTGTGCAGGTGTTGCGCGGCCTTCATTCATTAATACACCTAGGCGCCAAGTTAATAATTGCGCTTTGGTAATTTCTGTAATCATCTCAGCTAACTTTTTTTGTTGCAACTGAAATCCAGCAATTGGTCTACCAAACTGAATGCGCTCTTTGCTATAACGCAATGCAGTATCATAGCAATCCATTGCAGCACCAATAGCTCCCCAAGCGATACCATAGCGTGCACTGTTTAAGCAAGTCAACGGACCTTTTAATCCTTCAACACCAGGTAATATATTTTCGATAGGAACTTTTACATCATTAAAAACCAATTCGCCAGTAGCACTTGCACGTAAACTCCATTTGTTGTGGGTTTCTGGCGTACTAAAACCTTCCATGCCACGCTCCACAATTAGTCCTTTTATTTTGCCTTCGGGATTTTTTGCCCAAACAACAGCCACATCTGCAAAAGGCGAATTTGAAATCCACATTTTTGCTCCGTTTAAAATTACATGTTTGCCATCACCAGCATCTTTAAAATTGGTGGTCATTCCTCCTGGGTCAGAACCATGGTTTGGCTCTGTTAAGCCAAAACAACCTAACCATTCACCTTTGGCTAATTTAGGCAAGTATTTATGTTTTTGAGCTTCGCTACCAAATTTATAAATAGGGTACATAACCAACGAACCTTGCACAGAAGCTGTAGAACGCACACCAGAATCACAACGCTCTAACTCTTGCATCATTATACCGTAAGTAATATAATCCATACCACCACAACCATATTCGGTTGGTAATTGTGGACCAAAGCAACCTAAATCACCAAGCTGTTTAACCATTTGGTAAGGAAATTTGGCTTGTTGAGCTACATCTTCTATAATTGGAGATAATTCTTTTTTTACGTAATCGCGCACCATGCTGCGCACCAACTTGTGCTCTTCGGTAAGCAATTCATCCATTAAGTAATAGTCTGGATGGGTATATAAATCGGGCTTATTGGCCTTATGAAATTCAGCGGTTGTAACAGCTTTTTGAGTGCTCATATTTTAAATTGATGAATTGTTTGCAAAAATAACTTTTTATACCAATTGTAATTGCTTTTTAGTCTGCACTAAAAAACAATTTTACAATGGTAATACCGATGCTACATGAAAATAGTTCAATGAGGCTAGAGTAGAAATCGGACTATATTGAATGTGCTTCGGTATTATGTATTAATTAAAACAAACAAACTTGCTATTTTGTGTGGGTTAATTTAGGTTTATTGCGTAAAAATTCTGATAATGATAGTTGAGTTAGCCAATATTAAGTTTTTTGCCTACCACGGTTTGTACGATTTTGAGCGTGAAAACGGTGGAGATTTTATAGTAGATGTATTGGTAGATATGCCAGATTTGGCCGAATACACAGCACTAGCACATGTAGCTGATTACGAAATAATTTATGCCATTACTCATGAAGAAATGGAAGTAGCACAATTGTTTATTGAAGAAGTTGCCAATAAAATTAAGTTTAGATTGGTGGAGAAATTTAATACAGCCAATGCAATTAAAGTGAGTGTTACCAAATGCGCACCACCAATTACTGGCATGAGCGGCTTTGCAAAAGTAACTGCTGTTTATAAAAAATAAATCAACTATAACAGTTTTATGATATAGCTGTAACCCTTGTTATTTGCGGAATAGCAGATTTAATTCCGTTTTCGATACCTGCTTTCATCGTCATGCTACTCATGCTGCAACTGCTGCAATTACCCAATAAACGTAGTTGAACTTCCATTTCGTCTGTAATATCAATAAGTTCTACATCACCACCATCTGCTTGCAAAAAAGGTCGCATACTGTTTAATGCAATTTCTATTTTTTGCTCCAATTCGGTTCTTTCCAATATATCCATATTTTTTTAGTTACTTTTTTGAGTATTGTTTAGCTGTGCATTTACAATTGCCAATTGTTGCGCTACACTTTGTGCAAGTTTTATGTATAATGGCTTGCTTGGGTTTTGATCATCAAGTACAGCTGGCATTCCTTTATCAGCCCCCTCACGAATACCTGCAATTAACGGTATTTGACCCAATAATTGTGTATTAAATTGTTTAGCAATTTTTGCTCCGCCACCTTCACCAAAAATATAATATTTGTTATCTGGCAATTCAGCGGGTGTAAACCAACTCATGTTTTCAATTACTCCTAACAACGGAATTTTAGTAGGCAACATATCAAACATTGCTGCAGCTTTTATCGCATCTGCAACAGCTACATCTTGCGGAGTGGTTACCAATAATACGCCAGTTACGGGTATAATTTGGCCCATCGTTAAATGAATGTCACCAGTGCCAGGAGGCATGTCTAAAACCAAATAATCTAAATCGCCCCATTCGGTTTCGTTTACAAATTGGCGTATTGCACTGCTCACCATTGGTCCGCGCCAAACTACTGCTTGGTTAGGTTCAATCATAAAACCAATGCTCATTAATTTTACACCGTGTCTTTCTATGGGTATCATGATGTTTTTTCCATCTACCACTTTCATATCAGGCGTTTCGTGTATACCAAACATAATTGGCATACTTGGGCCGTAAATATCACAGTCTAATAAACCTACTTTTGCACCTAATTCGCCTAATGCTAATGCCAAGTTGCTTGCTGTTGTACTTTTGCCGACTCCGCCTTTGCCGCTTACTACAGCAATAATATTTTTAACGCCTGGCAAAACTAATTTATCAAGCCTAGCGGTTAAAACTTTTGCATCAAAAAGTACTGTTACATTTATTTTATCTGATATTAAATTTTTGATGCTCTCTTTACAATCTCTTTCTATGATATCTTTTAATGGGCAAGCAGGAGTGGTAAGTATAACAGTGAAGGTAATATTGTTGTCTTCTATAATGATATCTTTTATCATTTTAAGCGTTACCAAATCCTTTTTTAAATCGGGCTCCTGAACGGTTGATAATGCTTTTAAAACTTGTTCGTTTGTAACCATATTTTTTACAAATTATAGCGCAATTTACGGTTTACTATTTAGATTTAGTTGAAATAGTTTAAGGATATGATTTATATTAATTTAACAGGTTAGCGTTTTGTTTGATAGGATAATTTTTAAGCTGTGGGCTAAGTTTTAAAAACAAAAAAGCCCCGAATAATTCGAGGCTTTTTTAAATATAGTATGGTTAAAATTATTAACCGTTTTGTGTTGCATTTTTGTAACGTTTACGGTCGTTTTCTTCTAAATAAATTTTACGTAAACGTAATGATTTAGGGGTGATTTCAACATACTCATCACCTTGAATATATTCCATACACTCTTCTAAACTCATGTTAATTTTTGGAGCGATACGGGTTTTATCATCCGTTCCAGAAGCACGCATATTAGTAAGCTTTTTCTCCTTAGTAATGTTTACTACTAAATCATCATGACGGTTGTTTTCACCAATAATTTGTCCCATGTAAATTGCATCACCGGCTTCAACAAAAAAGTCTCCACGATCTTGTAATTTATCAATAGAATAAGCAATTGCTGTTCCTTGTTCACCACTAATCATAACACCGTGTGAGCGGCTAGGAATTGGGCCTTTCCAAGGTTCGAAACCTTTAAAACGATGTGCCATAATTGCTTCACCTGCAGTAGCAGTTAAAACATTATTACGTAAGCCAATAATACCACGTGAAGGAATTTCAAACTCTAAGTGAATTAAATCGCCTTTAGGTTCCATTACCAACATATCGCCTTTGCGTTGACTTACCAACTCAATTACTTTACCTGATGATGATTCTGGCACGTTTACCGTTAATATCTCAATTGGCTCACATTTTACACCGTCAATTTCTTTAACAATAACTTGTGGTTGACCAACCTGTAATTCATAACCTTCGCGTCTCATTGTTTCAATTAAAACAGATAAGTGAAGAATACCACGACCGAATACTAAATACGAATCGGCAGCACCAGTTTCTTCAACACGTAAAGCTAAGTTTTTTTCTAACTCTTTAAACAAACGATCACGTAAATGGCGAGAAGTAACAAATTTACCTTCTTTGCCAAAAAACGGTGAGTTGTTAATACAAAACAACATGTTCATGGTAGGCTCATCAATATTGATTGGCGTTAATCCTTCTGGATTTTCAAAATCAGCAACAGTATCGCCAATTTCAAAACCTTCAATACCCATGATAGCACAAATATCTCCTGCGCCAACTTCTTCTACTTTTAGTTTGCCTAAACCTTCAAAAGTATATAACTCCTTAACACGAGATTTTTGGATAGAACCATCACGTTTTACAATACTAATAGGCTGGTTTACTTTTACACTTCCACGTAAAATTCTACCAACTGCAATCCTTCCAGTAAACGAAGAATAATCTAAAGAAGTAATTTGCATTTGCAAGTTGCCTTGCTCAACGTGTGGTGCTGGAATTTGAGAAAGAATATCGTCTAATAAAGGTGTAAAATCCGAAGTGGGATTTTTCCAATCACGACCCATCCAACCTTGTTTTGAACTGCCATATATAGTATGGAAATCTAATTGTTCTTCTGTTGCATCTAAGTTAAAAAACAAATCAAAAACTTGGTCATGTATTTCATCAGGACGACAGTTTGGTTTGTCTACTTTATTAATTACAACAATAGGTTTTTTACCTAAAGCCAAAGCTTTTTGTAACACAAAACGAGTTTGTGGCATTGGGCCTTCAAAAGCATCAACCAAAAGCAAAACGCCATCAGCCATGTTTAATACACGCTCTACTTCACCACCAAAGTCCGCGTGACCAGGAGTATCAATAATGTTAATTTTATTTCCTTTGTAATTTACCGAAATGTTTTTAGCCAAAATGGTAATACCGCGCTCGCGTTCTATATCGTTATTATCAAGAATTAAATCTCCTGATTGTTGGTTTTCGCGAAATAGTTGTGTTTGGTGAATGATTTTGTCAACCAATGTTGTTTTTCCATGGTCAACGTGGGCAATAATTGCTATGTTTCTGATATTCTGCATGTGCACTTTTAAATGGGTCGCAAAAGTAGGATAAATAATTTAAAATTTAATTATACCTAGCACAGTAAACCATAAAATAATGCAGAAACCCAGCGTTTTCGGGGTAAATTAGTGTGAAATTTGTTGGTTACTATCCTTAATAATGCCTTGTTTTAGGATGATTTTTTGTGCTTTCCAGCCATAAAACACCAAATAAATGAAACAAATTACCGTAATCCAATAGCTATTATGAATGCCAATTGAAGGTATATCTGCCAAAAATCCTTGTAGTGGAGGAATGATTGCTCCCCCAAAAATCATCATTATTAAAAATGCCGAACCTTGGCCAGTATATTTACCTAAACCGGCTATTGCTAAACTAAAAATGCATGGCCATAAAACTGAGCAAGCTAATCCGCCACTTATAAACGCATACAGTGCAAGTTTGCCTGTGCTAAATATGCCAATTAACATGGCCATCAACCCAAATACACTAAACAATATTAATGCTAATGATTGCTTTTCGTTCGACAACATATTTATAACAATCATGGCACAGATGGGTACTACATAAATATACATATCAGAAATATCGTTTCCATTTAGTTGGTTCACAAAAAGTATCAAAACAAATGCTATAAAAGGTACTATAATACTTAACAAGTTTTTGTTGGTTTTACTTAAATCAAAAGCACTTACTGCACCCGCCCAACGGCCTATCATTAAACTGCCCCAATACAACGAAATAAAAGGTGCCAATTGTGATTCGCTATAGCCTCCAAACTCCGGCAATTTTAATAATGCGCCCATGTTACTTTGTATGGTTACTTCTACGCCTACATAAACAAATATGGCCAACATGCCCAAGGTTAATTGCGGGTATTTAAGTGCACCAAAATCTTGTTTGGCTGATGTGGCTGCAATGGGCATATGCTCAACTCCTGTAAAATAAAAATACACCATTAACATGCTAAACATTGCAGCTACGGTTAAGTACAAAGTATTTATTGATGATATGGATGCAGCACCACCATTGCCCAAAGCCAAACTGCCAAATAGTAAATAACTTACTATAATTGGTCCTAAGGTAGTGCCTAAAGAGTTTATGCCACCAGCTAAATTTAAACGATGAGCACCAGTTTGTGGAGTGCCTAAACTAACCGCATAAGGTTGTGCTGAAGTTTGCTGTAAACTAAAGCCCAATGCTACAATGAAAAATGATAATAAAATAAAAGCAAACGAGCCAGCATTTACAGCAGGAATAATGGCTAATGCACCAATGGTTGAAATAAATAATCCTAAAATGATGCCTTTTTTATAACCTATGCGGTTTAATAAATCGTTACCATTAAAATGCGAGTAAATAAATAACAATACCGAGCCTATAAAATATCCGCCATAAAAAGTTAAATCAATTAGTTGACTTTGAAATTGAGTGAGGTTAAAATGGTTTTTACAAAATGGAATAAATATACCATTTGAAGCGGCTATAAATCCCCAAAAAAAGAATACCGTAATTAGGGTATATAATTCACTTTGTTTTGATTTGCTCATGTTGCCAAATGTATGAAAATTGGTGTTAAATTTATCACTAGAAAATTAGATAGGAGAGTGTATGATTATTGTTGGTTTGAGTTTTATTGAAATTTTGCAATCTTCAAGATAAATTGATAGAAAACCATTGTGAAGCATTGTTTTTATTGGCTTCTAGCCGCAAAATTTAAATGAGTTAAGATTGTGGCACATAAATTTTAATCGCTAGAGTTGAAATGCTCTATTTTATCAATTAAATAAGTGCTTTTAATGTTATTTTCATTTGCTATTATTTTTTTATTTTGAGTTAATTGTCAGTATCCGTATATGTTATGTTTGTTGATAGTGTATTATAATCAGTTTTTCACATCTAAACACTTGTAAATTGCGCCATTTCGAGTTTTGCTAATTAAATTTCTATAAATAAATATCATCAAAAATTAATGCTAGTTTAATTCATTTGTCATTCTTCAAATTTTCGTTTTTGATACTTACAAGTCAGCATATTAAAATTGCACTTGCTGCTGTATTTCCTCCTTTTACCACACTTATGCCTCGTTTTAAAACTGTCTTAATTACACCAGATTTTTTTGAGTGAAAAAAATGATAGATTCGATTAACAAATTTAATTAATTAACAAATGAAAAAACTACTACTAATGATTCTCTGTACTGCATTTTTAATGCAAGTTAGAGCAGCGCAAGTATCTGGTACGCTTACAATTGATGCGAATGGAACGGCATCGGCTACCACATTTAAAGATTTTAGTTCCCTTATCACCTATTTAACCACAGCTGGAACGCGTAACGATGCGGGTCCATCTAATAGTGCTCCTTTTGGAGTTAGTGGTGCATTAACGGTTGATGTAGCGGCCAATTCAGGTCCTTACACCGAGCAGGTTATTTTCCCTAACATTACAGGAGCATCTCTTGTAAATACCATTACAATAAATGGTAATGGAAACACCATTCAATTTGCGGCTACAACCGCAGAAAGGGCAGTTGTGCGTTTTAATAATGGAGATTTTTATCGTTTAAAAAACTTAGTAATTAAAACAACTGACATTAACTTCGGTTGGGGTATCCATTTTTACACAGGTTCTGATGATAACATTATCGATAGTTGTACTATTGATATTTCTGCTGTTACTAGTGCTACTATCGCAAGCTCTGCTGGTATTGTATTTAGTAACAGTTTAACATCGGTTACAACTTCGGGTACAAATGGTTACCGTAATATTATTAGTAATAATATGATAAGAGGAGGTACAAACAATGGTGGTTTAGGCTACGGTATTGTTGGCTTTCCTGCAAGTTCATCAACAACGGTTTCTGCTAATAAATTTTACAACAACATCATTCAAGATTTCTACTCTTATGGGGTATATTGGGCTAATGGTAACTCAACTACATTTGAAGGTAACACTATCAGGCGTACAACTAAATCTACGATAACTACTACTTATGGTTTTTATTTTAGTGGCAACTCACGTAGTGATACCATTAGAAACAACGTGGTTACAAATTTATTTGCTGGCAGTCCAACTTCTACAAGCACTGCTTATGGTTTTTATGGTATTAATGCATCTGGATTAGCGGCAACCCCTAATATTATTGATAATAATTTATTTAATTTCAATAACGGTTCGGGTTCTCATTATGGTTTTTACATGCTAAGCGCAGGAAACTATGCAATTCGTAATAACACCATTGCTTTTCATAATAACACGGTTACTACAACCTATCAAACCTATGGTTTTTACAGCAATGTAGGAACATCAGTGGGATATGGATATGATATACGAAATAATATATTTTTTAATAATCGTACTTCAACAGTAGGTTTGTTCTATTCTATATATTCAGGTGGAACATTTAATGCAGGAAACACAA
>JAUCCO010000125.1:0-10424 GCA_034676125.1 Bacteroidia bacterium | reverse complement strand
GGTAGAATAAAGTTTAATAAAATTATTAATTGTTGTAACCAATAAGGTATTTAAATTTAATATGTTTAAGTCTTTTAGCTCATACAGTATATTATGAATATATGCCATTGATTGAATTCTCTTTTGGCCAGTTACAAGTACTTCGTTTACGCTGCTATTTTCGCTTAGGTTTTGTTGTATAGAAAACATGCTGCTTATCATTTGCAAGTTGTTTTTTACCCTATGATGTACTTCCTTTAATAGAATCTCTTTGTTGTCTATCTCCACTTCAAGTTGTTTCTGTTTCTCGGCTTTTTTTGAAAGAGAATCTTCAATAATTTTATTTTTGGCAACAACTTTTTTGAAGTAATATGCCGTAACTACTAATAATATTACAAATAACCCAAGCAATAAAATCAATAATAGCCGTACTCTTTTTTGATTTTTGTTTAGCTGTTGTAATTTTTCAATTTGCTCTACTTTCATTTCGCGGTCGTATTTAACCCGCAGTTCTTCAATGGTATTTAAATGGCTTTGGTTAATAATAGAGTCGTTGGTTTGGTTAAACAATACCAAATAATAATAGGCACTATCGAATATTTTGTTTGCTTTAAACGCTAAGGATAAGTCTGCATATATTTGTTTTCTTATTGCACTGTTTGGTTGGTATTTTCTTGCAATTTGTAATCTGTGTAAGGCTTCTTTTGGTTTTTTGTATTTAATTAACATTGCAATTCCGCGCTCACATAATGCTTCAAACCTTAATGATTTGTTTTTGAAATATCGCAAACTCATCTCATAGTGTTTTAATGCTTCTGTAGTGTCTTTTAAGCCTTGGTATGCCCAACCTAAATGTAAATATATCAACCCTAAATTGTTACTATCATTTGTATAATTATTGCTTTTAAGTAGTGCTTTGCAAATAATTATAGAAGAGTCTGCATGGTTATTTTCTCCGTAGTATTTTGCTAAATCTAATGCCGAATTTATAATAATGTGGCTCTTATTGTAGTCTTTGGCCAAGTGATAAGCAGTTTTGTAATAACTATATGTAAAATTGGGTTTGTTATGTACGTTATAATATCTACCAATACTACTTAATGTTCTTAAAATTTCAACGGTGTCATTACATGCATTAAAAATGGTTAGTGCCTCGTTATATGCGGTTATGGCGACAGCAACTTCTATTGAACTATGCTCCATTACGCCTATTTTATATTTAACTAAACCTAATTTACATTTATCACCAGTTTTAAGTATTAGTTTTTCAAAATATTTTAATATATCAGCATTGTATGCATAGTCTCTATTCCAATCTTGTTTTAATAAAATTTCTATTTGTTCAATCGTAAATTTCTGCTTATTAATTGTTAGGTTTCTTATCGAGTCTAGTTCATGTTTGTTTAACGGGTTGCTGGCAAATACGCCTTGCATCAGTCCAATAAATGTTAATATAAGTATATAGCTTTTCAAGTTTTTCTAATTCTAAATTCAAACTTATCAATAAATAAAATTAACTAAAATTACTTTGGCGAGTGGTACTTTTTTTTGGGTGATTGCATTTTCATGCTTGCCAACTCAATGTTATGCTTTTTTGCATAAAAAAACGCCCTCAACTTTTATTGAAGACGTTTATAAGTTTTAAACCTTAAGTTAGCAATTCATTTATATCATGCTAAATACCGCAAATCCTAATAATACAATAATTGCTGCTGCTCTAATTGCCAAGTTGTTTATGGCCAATGCTTTAGTTTCCATAATTGATAAGTTTTAATATTGTAAGTTTTTATTACTAAGTGTTATTTTGTTTAATATCCATACTTACGTTAATAATGTACCAATTAATCTAACTAAATTGTAAAGTAAAATTTACATTAGGCTATACGCTTGTTATATAGCTTATTAATTGTATATTTAGCATTGGTGTTAGCTTAACTCCAATAGTTTGGGTTATAAACAGACAATCAAAATTTGTAATATCTGTATATCAGTTAAATATAATTTGCTCACAACTTTTTGTAAACTGTGGATTATTGACCAAACTGTTTAATGTATTTTCACCCCCTTGATATAGTTGCGTAGTTATGGCAGAAAAAGAAAAAGTAATTTATGATGAGAGCAGTATACGTTCGTTAGATTGGCGTGAACATATTCGTTTGCGTCCCGGAATGTATATTGGTAAGTTGGGTGATGGTTCTTCGCCCGATGATGGAATTTACATATTATTAAAAGAGGTTTTAGATAATTGTATTGATGAACATACCATGGGTCATGGTAAAACTATTGATATAAAAGTTGCCGAAGGAAAAGTATTTGTTCGCGATTATGGTCGTGGTATTCCGTTGGGCAAATTGGTTGATGTGGTTAGTAAAATAAACACAGGCGGAAAGTATGATAGTAAAGCGTTTCAAAAATCGGTAGGTTTAAATGGGGTAGGAACCAAGGCTGTTAATGCTTTATCAAACCAATTTAAAGTACAAGCTTTTCGCGAGGGGCAAACACGTGTTGCGGAGTTTAGCAAAGGCGAGTTAATTAAAGAACACAAACAAGCTGATTCGATTGAGCCAAATGGTACTGCAGTATATTTTACACCCGATGATACCATTTTTAAAAACTACCATTACATACCCGAGTATATTGAAAATATGCTTTGGAACTATGCGTTTTTAAATAGTGGCTTAACCATTGTTTACAACGATAAAAAGTTTTACAGTAAAGATGGTTTATTAGATTTACTAAAACGTAAAGCAAACGAAGATTTAATTCGTTACCCAATTATACATTTAAAAGGTGAAGATATTGAAGTAGCTATAACCCACGAAAATCAATATGGCGAAGAGTATTATAGTTTTGTAAACGGACAACATACTACACAAGGTGGAACGCATTTATTGGCCTTTCGTGAGGCGTTTGCCAAGGTAGTTCGCGAGTTTTATAAAAAAGAATTCGACTTAGCAGATATTCGTGCAAGCATTGTTGCTGCTATTAGTGTTCGTGTGCAAGAGCCAGTTTTCGAAAGTCAAACCAAAACAAAATTAGGTTCGGCAAATGTTGCACATGAAGGCCCAACTATTAAGAATTTTATTGGAGATTTTTTAAAGAAATCGCTTGATGATTATTTACATAAAAATCCTACAACTGCCGATGCGTTACTAAAACGTATTATGCAAAGTGAGCGCGAGCGTAAGGATATGGCTGGTATTAAAAAATTAGCCAACGAGCGTGCAAAAAAAGCATCAGTTCATAATAAAAAATTGCGCGATTGTAGGTTTCATTACGAAGACGAAAAACAAGAAAGACGATACGATACCACCTTATTTATTACCGAGGGTGATAGTGCCAGTGGAAGCATTACCAAAAGCCGCGATGTAGAAACTCAAGCTGTATTTAGTTTGCGTGGTAAGCCTTTAAATTGTTATGGTTTAACTAAAAAAGTAGTTTACGAAAACGAAGAGTTTAACTTATTGCAACATGCTTTAAATATTGAAGAAGGCTTAGACGGATTAAGGTATAACCGCATTGTAATTGCTACCGATGCAGATGTGGATGGTATGCACATTCGTTTATTAATGCTTACTTTTTTCTTGCAGTTTTTTCCAGATTTGGTTAAAAATGGCCACTTGTATATTTTAGAAACACCACTATTTAGGGTGCGTAATAAACAACACACACATTATTGCTATAGCGAAGACGAAAAACAAAAAGCTATTGTTAAACTTGGAGGCAAACCAGAGATTACTCGATTTAAAGGTTTGGGAGAAATTTCGCCTCAAGAGTTTGGGTTATTTATTGGTGATGATATAAAATTGCAACCCGTTATTTTAAGACAAGAAGTTACCATTAAAAGTTTGTTAGAGTATTACATGGGTAAAAATACCATGGAGCGACAAAATTTTATTATAGATAATTTACGTGTTGAAAAAGACATTTTAGAGGAAAAAGAAGTAGCTTAAAACCAATATTAATGCTTGAAAAATTGAGTTAAAAACTCAACTACAAATTAGTTTAGCATGACAGACGAAATAGAAAATTTAGAGAATAACGAATTACAAAGCGAAAAAAATCATGAGGGCCATGTAATACCTGTAACTGGGCTTTACGAAAACTGGTTTTTAGATTACGCTTCGTATGTAATATTAGAGCGTGCAGTGCCTGCAATGGAGGATGGTTTAAAACCTGTTCAGCGTAGAATTTTGCATGCCATGTACGAAATAGAAGATGGTAGATTTAATAAAGTGGCCAATGTAATTGGTCAAACCATGCAATTTCACCCGCATGGCGATGCGGCCATTGGCGATGCCTTAGTTGGCCTTGGGCAAAAAGATTTATTGTTTGAAATGCAAGGTAACTGGGGCGATGTGCGCACAGGAGATTCTGCGGCTGCTTCTCGTTATATTGAGGTGCGCTTAAGCAAATTTGCATTAGATATTGCCTTTAATCGCCAAACTACTTTTTGGCAGTTATCGTATGATGGTCGTAAAAAAGAGCCTATAAATTTACCGATGAAATTTCCTTTGCTAGTTGCACAAGGAGTAGAAGGAATTGCTGTAGGTTTAGCTACTAAAATTTTACCACACAATTTTTGCGAAATATTAAAAGCTGCTATTGATTGTACTAAAGGAAAAACATTTGAACTGTATCCTGATTTTATTACGGGAGGTTTTGTTGATGTTTCTAATTACAATGGTGGTAGCAAAGGTGGCAAAGTTAGGGTTAGGGCTAAAATTGAAGAGTTTGATAAAAAAACTTTATTAATAAAAGAGATACCTTATGCTACCACAACTGGTGGATTAATTGATAGTATTTTAAAGGCAAACGATGCCGGAAAAATTAAAATTAAAAAGGTAATTGATAACACTGCTAAGGATGTTGAAATTGAAATTCAATTGGCTCCTGGTGTTTCACCTGACATTACTATTGATGCACTTTATGCTTTTACCGATTGCGAAATTAGTATCTCGCCAAATGCATGTGTAGTTTATAAGGATAAGCCTATTTTTACTGATGTTCATGATTTATTGCGTACATCGGTGGAGCTTACTCGTGAGCTTTTAAATAGAGAATTAGAAATTAGAAAAAGCGAATTACAAGAACAGTTTTTATTCGCCTCGCTTGAGAAGTTATTTATTAAAGACGAGATGTACATCGACTTTAAAAAGTATGCTGATAAAGAAAACTTATTTGTGTATTTGGATGAGCGTTTTAAAAAGTACAAAAAACAATTTATTCGTGAAATTACACACGATGATTACGATAGGTTAACTAAAATTCCAATGATTCGTATTACCCGTTTTGATAGCATCAAAGCAGACGAATTAATGGCACGCATACAGGCAGAGCTAGAGCAAGTACAGTTTGATTTAGATAACATAAAAGCTTATCAAGTTAAATACTACGAAACCTTATTGAAAAAATATGGTAAAGGCCGCGAGCGTAAAACAGAAATTAAACAGTTTGATACCATACAAGCTAACCAAGTAGCTATTGCCAACCAAAAATTATATGTAAACCGTACCGAAGGTTTTGTTGGTTATGGCTTAAAAAAGGATGAATACATTTGCGATTGCTCTGATATTGATGATGTAATTGTATTTAGAAAAGATGGTAAAATGATGGTGAGCAAAGTGTCTGACAAGGCATTTATGGGTAAAGATATTATACATGTTGATGTGTTTAGAAAGAATGATGAACGCAGGGTGTATAACATGATTTACATGGATGGAAAAACTAAAACTGCTTACGGAAAAAGAATTAATGTATTGGGTATTACCCGCGATAAAGAATACGATTTAACTACGGGTTCGCCTAATAGTAAAGTGCTTTATTTTACCGCAAACCCTAATAGCGAAGCCGAGTTGGTAGAAATTGCATTAAGCCCAATGAGCCATGCACGTAAACTGTTGTTTGATTTTAATTTTGCTGATTTAGCCATTAAAGGCCGCTCGGTTTTAGGTAATATTGTAAGTAAATACCTTATAAAATCTATAAAACTAAAAGCAAAAGGTGCAAGCACTTTAGGTGGTCGTAAAATTTGGTATGATGATGTTTTAGGACGTTTAAATATTGATAGCCGTGGTAAATTATTGGGCGAGTTTGATACCAATGATGTAATTTTAGTAATAACCAAAGATGGAAATTACGAGCTTACTAATTTCGAATTAACCAATCATTACAATGCCGATCAGGTGTTGTTTATTGGTAAATTTAGGCCAAAGCGCCCTGTAACTTTATTGTACTACAACGAAAAAGATAAGTCGTATTTTGTTAAACGATTTATAGTAGAAACCTTAACCGTTAACAAACTATTTATGTGCATACCCGAAGGTAAAGACAACAGAATAGTAATGGCCACAGATTATGTGGAGCCAATAATTGTAATGGAACGCAAAGGCGGAAAAGGAAAAGATAGTAACTTAGAAGAAACCTATAACCTTACCGAGTTTATTGAAGTAAAAGGATGGAAAGCCATTGGAAATAAACTGGTAGGCAAAGATTTTTTAAGTGCATTTTTAGTTCAAAACGAAGAAGAGGAAGTGCCAATTGTTGAAGAAAAACCTGTTTTTAAAGGCAACGAAACAAAACAACAAACCTTGTTGGTTAACGAAGATTTGCTAAAAGAAGAACAAGATAAAATTAAAAAACTGTTAAGCGATGATGATAGTTTACTCAACCAAAGTAAACCAAAGTTTAAGCCAAAGTTTCCACCAAAAGATGACGACCAAGCAAAATTATTTTAAATAATAAATGCCTCGCAAATACTGCGGGGCATTTTGTTTTATTGGCTTGTTATTGATTAGGCAAATCAGTTTTGTGGAGGTAATTATACTATTCTATCCAAAATTGCCTTATAATTGTATTTTTTGTGGCTAAATCTGTGCATAACTTTTGTTGAAATGCACGATAACTCCACATATTTTCGTACCATATAGACACGCATAATGAAATTCATCGTAAATAGCACTACACTTCTAAAACAACTATCAAACATTGATGGTGTTGTGGTTTCTAAACCTATCATACCAATATTAAATAATTTCTTATTTGATATTAAAGATGGAGAATTAAAAATCTCTTCAACCGATTTGGAAACCACTATGACTACCTCCATTAAGGTAGAAGCTAAAGAGGAATTAAGCATTGCTATTCCATCACGTACCACAATCGATTTGTTAAAAACTTTAGCTGATCAACCATTGGCATTTTCTATCAACCTTGAAAAAGGTGCAGTAGAAATTAAATATGATACGGGTAGGTTTAAACTTACTGCATTAAAAGGTGATGAGTTTCCTAAAAATCCAGTTGTTGAAGACGGAAAGAAATTTGTTATTCCTGCTAAAGTTTTACAACGTGCAATTACAAAAACGGTGTTTGCTACTAGTACTGACGAGTTACGTTTAAACTTAACTGGTGTTTACGTGCAATTAACTAATGATGATATTACTTTTGTAGCAACTGATGCAAATCGTTTGGTACGATATAACCGTGCTGATATTAAGCCAGGTGTTGAAGAAACATTTATCTTGCCTAAAAAAGCACTTAACTTATTAAAGTCGTCATTACCTAATGATGATACTGAAGTTACAGTTGAGTTTAATCGCTCGAATGCATTTTTTACTTTTGGTGATGTAAGTTTAATTTGTCGTTTAATTGACGAGAAATATCCTGATTACAATGCAGTAATTCCTAAAGAAAATCCTAATGTATTACAAATTGCTAAAGCAGAGTTTTCATTAGGTGTAAGACGTGTATCTATCACATCAAATAAATCAACCCACCAAATTCGTTTAAAACTTGCTGGAAGCGATTTAACCATAAGTGCCGAAGACATAGATTTTGAAAACGAAGCACAAGAAAAATTAATGTGCCAATATACTGGCGAAGATTTAGAAATTGGTTTCAACTCAAAATACCTATCAGAAATGATAAATGCAGTTGATACTACCGAATTAAAAATAGAAATGAGCCAACCAAACCGTGCAGGTGTTTTAACTCCTGTTGATGGCGAAGAAGGTGAAAATATTTTAATGTTGGTAATGCCAATGATGTTAAGTAGCTATTAATTATTGATATTTATATTTTTACTGGCCCGGCTATCAAAAAGTAGTCGGGCTTTTTATTTATTTTACTTATTTTGCTTTTAAAGATTTTTATAACATGAAAAAATTATTCTTAGCTTTATTATTTCCAGTAATGGTTTCGGCACAGCAAAAAATGCTGTCTGTAGAAGATGCAGTTATTAAACAACGTACAACCCTTGGTCCTGCTAGGTTAATTGGTTTAGCTTGGGTGCCGCAAAGCACTAAGTTTACTTATATGGCAAAAAAAGATGGTATTGATTGTGTGGTGATGCAAGATGCTGCTACACTTTTACGTGATACCGTTTTAACACTCCAAAAATATAACGAAATTAGGGGTAAAGCTGATGTGGGTTTAACACCATTAGAACGCATGCCTTTGGTAAAATGGATAAACGAATACACCATTAGATTTAACATTAAACAAAATATTTTTATTGCCGATTTAAAAGTAGGTAGGGTTGAGATTTTCTGCAATATTCCTGAAGGTGCTTCTGGTTTTGATATTGAACCAAACACCGGTAAAGTAGCTTATGTTAATAATTATAATGTGTGGGTTAGTACTAAAAACTCTGTATTAGAAACACCTAAGCCAACAGATAGTGGTGATGCAAAAGGAGATTTAATTACTACCGATGGAAATGCAGAATTGAGTTATGGCGGAGCTGTTCACCGCAACGAGTTTGGTATAAATAAAGGTACATTTTGGTCGCCCAAAGGAAACCGTTTAGCCTATTACCAATTAAACGAAACACAAGTAACCAATTACCCCATTTATAAGTTAGATAACAAGCCTGCAAGTACTAAAAATATTAAGTATCCAATGGCTGGTGCTACAAGCCATACGGTAAGTGTTTTTGTGCGCGATTTTGTTAAAAAACGCACCGTTAAATTAACAACGGGTTTGCCAGTTGACCAATATTTAACAAACATAGCATGGAATCCTGGTGAAGAAAAAATATACATAGCCGTTGTTAATCGTGCGCAAAACGAAATGAAATTAAACGAGTATGATGCTACAAGTGGTGCATTTACCAAAACCTTATTTACCGAAACAAATCCTAAATATGTTGAACCCGAAAATCCATTAATTTTTTGCAAAAACAATCCTAAACAATTTATTTGGATGAGTGAGCGTGATGGATATAATCAATTGTATTTATATAACTCAAACGGACGATTAGAACGCCAATTAACTAAAGGCAAATTTCCGGTTACAGAGTTTGTTGGATTTAATAAAAAAGGGGATGTAGCATTTTATATGGCTGCAAGCGAGGATGGTTTAAATAGGTATTTGTATAGTGTTGTTTTAGCTAATGGTAAATCAACCAAACTAACCTTGGCAGATGGCATGCACAGTGCAATGATTAATGATGATGGTGAATGGTTTTTAGATACGTATACAAGTACTACAACACCTAGAAATATCGTTTTATCTAGCACCAATGGCCACGAAAAAGCTACCTTGCTTAATGCCATTAATCCATTAGCTGAGTATAAAAAATGCGAAATGAAAATGTTTAAAATTAAGGCTGCCGATGAAGTAACCGATTTAAATTGTCGCATGTTTTTACCCGCAGATTTTGATGCAAATAAAAAGTACCCAACATTGGTTTATTTATATGGTGGCCCACATGCACAAATGGTTACCAATAGTTGGTTAGGTGGTGCTGATATGTGGTTGTATTATATGGCACAAAATGGTTATGTAATTTTTACAGTTGATAACCGAGGTAGTGGAAACCGTGGTTTAGCATTTGAAAATGTAATACACCGCAAACTTGGGGTTGAAGAAAAAGCCGACCAATTAAAAGGCATAGATTATTTAAAGCAATTAAAATATGTTGACACCACACGCTTAGGTATTTTTGGTTGGAGTTTTGGTGGATTTATGACCACAACAATGATGAGCAAAACCGATTTATTTAAAGCAGGAGTTGCCGGTGGGCCAGTAATTGATTGGAGCATGTATGAGATTATGTATACCGAACGTTACATGGATACACCACAAGAAAACCCCGAAGGATATGCAGAGAATAACTTGTTAAACAATGTTAAAAACTTAAAAGGTAAATTAATGCTTATTCATGGTACCGATGATGATGTGGTATTGTGGCAACACAGTTTGGCCTACATCAAAAAATGTGTAGACGAAGGCGTACAGCTTGATTACTTTGTATACCCTGGCCATTTACACAATGTAACAGGTAAAGATAGGGTACACCTTATGCAAAAAATTACCAACTACTTTAACCAAAATTTGTAGGTTTTGGGTTGGGGTATTAGTGTGTCGTAACGGTTTGGCAGGTCCAAAGGAAGGGCGGGACTTTTACCACAAAACTTGATTTGAAAAACTAATGTTTGATTAAC
>JAUCCO010000124.1:0-10429 GCA_034676125.1 Bacteroidia bacterium | reverse complement strand
TGATTGGTATTGCCGTTGGTTTACGGGTTTCTAAAACATTTACTCATTCGGTTATAGAGCGCAGAAACATCAATAATTTATTTGGATTAGGGCATCGTAAAACAACCATTGTTAATGAAATTCCGCATTGGCTTCAAACCACCATCTCTATTATGGTTGGATACATTGCACTAGAAATAGTGCATTATTTTTTACAGAGCAAACAATTTATTGCTTTATGGAAAATGATGCAAAAGAAAATAACTCCTCATATAACCAGGCTGAAACAACGTATTTAAGCTAAATGTAATTGGCGGCTTAAAGAAAAAAACACTTAAACAAACTCCTGCTTTGTAGCTAAATCAATTCTCAAAAAACAACAGCATATCAAACTACCCACAACAACTTTTATATTTGCGTTTGGTTAAGGCCTTTAAATTAAATTAGGCGATACAAATAATGGAGAAACTTATGGCTTTTGATTGGACAGTTTGTGAGGAATGTAAAGGACTCGGTAAAAAAAATCGTGTGATTAAAAACACCCCGAAAAAGCGTCACCATTCCTCATTAAATACTACCCAACCGACTGAGGTTACTCCTATTAAATTTCATTTAGAAAACTGTTTAGTATGTGCTGGTAAAGGCCTAATTCCTGCCGCCATCCCACCTGCTGCTCATACAGGACAATACCCGCATGTGGCCATTATTGGTGGTGGAATTGGCGGTATGGCATTAGCTTTAGCCTGTTTACACAGAGGTATTCCGTTTACATTGTTCGAGCGCGATAGCAGTTTTGATGCACGATCGCAAGGTTATGGGTTAACCTTGCAACAAGCCAGTAAAGCCATGGCCGAACTAGGAATATTAACCCTAAACAAAGGTGTGGTTTCTACCAAACACGTGGTACATAACCCCGAAGGCAAAGTGATTGGCGAATGGGGTATGCGAAAATGGATGGAAACCAACCCCAATGCAGCTCCTCGAAAAAACAACATACACAACATACACATTGCACGTCAGGAATTACGTTTGGCTTTGCTTAATCAACTGGGTAAACATGCCAATGTACAATGGGAACATCAACTAACCGAACTAAAAACTACTGCCCAAAACAAAGTAGAATTGAGTTTTATGGTAAACGAAACCAAAAAACATGTAACAGCCGATTTGGTAGTAGGTGCTGATGGAATTAGAAGTGCCGTGCGTAAGATGATTATTGGCGAAGAAACTACCCCGCTGCGTTACTTGGGTTGTATTGTTATTTTAGGTATTTGTAAGCTAAATGCATTACAACACGTTGAAAGTTCGTTGCTTGATTCGGCTACGGTGTTTCAAACTGCCAATGGCCACGAGCGCATTTATATCATGCCTTATGATGCGCACTCGGTAATGTGGCAATTAAGTTTTCCGATGGAGGAAAAAGAAGCTGCAGCATTAAGTGCAAAAGGACCGGCTGCTTTACAAGAAGAAGCATGTCGCAGAACACAATGGCATGAACCCATACCAGCTATTTTAGCAGCCACGCAAGCTGCGCAAGTTTCGGGTTACCCGGTTTACGACAGGGAATTGTTACAACCCGAATGGATGAAAAATGCTGGCCCAGTAACTTTAATTGGTGATGCTGCACATCCTATGAGTCCGTTTAAAGGACAAGGTGCTAACCAAGCCTTGCTCGATGCATTGGCGCTTGCAAGAACGATTTACATCAACTGTAAATCACCCACAGAAAGGCGCAACGTGGGATTAAGAGCACATGTATTGACTGCATTTGAAACGGACATGATGACCCGCAGTGCTGTAAAGGTAAAAGAATCGAGGGCTGCGGCACAATTTCTTCATACCGATATTGTGTTACAAGAAGGTAATATTACCCGTGGCGGTTGTGCCAAAACTTTAAATACCTGGGTGTTTAAAGTGTAAATATTTTGTATATCCTTGAGCTTACCTGTATTTTTCAAAACAATTAAGCTACTCAACTTAAAGGGAATAAATTGTTTGATTTAATGTAGTCCTTTCTTGCATCACATCAATTTCAAATAGGTAGAGACGCCATGTTTGGTTTATTGGCCGAACATGGATTATTGATACGGAAAAACAAACGAAGATGTTGGGGCAAATTCAATGCATCATTTTTCCATTTCATTGGATTGTTTATAATGTATCGCCTAATTGCATTTAATTGTTTTTCGTTGCGGATAATGTTATCATGAAATCGTGGTTGCCATTCAAATTTAATATTGTTTTCGTTGGCATATCGTTTTGTTGATGATTTAAATGCCCTGATTACCGCACCTAAATTTTGTGATTGTATGCCAAATTTATTGGGCTGCCAATCGGTTGTGATTGGTTTATTAAAAAACAATATACCATGAATGTGATTTGGCATTACCACAAATTCATCCAATTCAACAAAAGGGTAATGTTTTGGAATTTCCGTCCAATAATTTATTGCGGTTTCACCAATTATGGTTGGGCGTAGAGACGGACAATTGCCCGTATCTACTACATGTGATGGGTTAATACCTGCGGTATTTGTTGGAGACGGACAATTGCCCGTCTCTACGATATTGCCGAAATAATGGATACGATTTTTGGTGCATATTGTTACAAAATAAAATCCATTTGAACCGTAATCGTACCCTTGCAAACGTGCGGATGGTATTCGATATTTATTGTTAAATTTTTCCATCATTTTAACATTTATTTTTAAAAAATCGGTTTTTATATCATGTTACATGTGCATTACATGGTACATATAACATGCATGCCAAACATAATATGTTGCATGTTGCATGTTGCATGTTACATGTTGCATGTTGCATGTATAGAGACGGACAATTGTCCGTCTCTACACAATACCGAATGGTAAAAATGCCGATAAAATGTAACAAAACAAAATGTTGCTGTTTAAAAATGAATTTCAATATACTGGTGTGCTATATTTTACGAATCGAGGATTTAATATGTATTAAATTTAACACCTAAATCAAACATCATTAAACCACCCTACTTAAGCTGATT
The DNA here is from genome assembly GCA_034676125.1 of Bacteroidia bacterium. Classification (GTDB taxonomy): domain Bacteria; phylum Bacteroidota; class Bacteroidia; order UKL13-3; family UKL13-3; genus UBA6183. Next base: position 7,429 of record JAUCCO010000124.1, on the reverse strand, counting down.
GTTTATTTTACAATGGTGATGCCGATGCTACATGAAAATAGTTCAATGAGGCGCGAACCAAAATTGGACTATATTAAATTTACTTTTGGAATAAACTCTTCGGTATTTACTACTTTCATATCATTGTTCTGAAAAAAAACGCCCCAACTTTTTGCAAAATTGGGGCGCTAATATTTAGTTACAATTAAATACTATTCTTTAGTATCGTCATCGGTTTTATCGGTTTCTTTTTCTTCGTTGGCTTGGTCTTGGGCATCATTCATAGCCCTATCTACTATATTATCAATATTAGTTGGTGTTGCACCTTCTACAATATTAACAATTGGTAAACCATCCTCTCCTATTTGGCCTTCTATAAATTCGTCTTCTTCAACCTCTACATAATTAATTTTAGCTACCGATGCAATGGCATCTTTATCATCAATATTAATTAAACGAACACCTTGCGTAACCCTGCCTAACACGCGTAAATCTTTAACACTTAAACGTATGGTTATGCCTTTTTTGGTCATAATCATAATATCGTTGGTATCATCAACTTCTTTAATAGCAACTAGTTTACCAGTTTTATCAGTAACATTCATAGCCATTACACCTTTACCGCCACGTTTTGTAATACGGTAATCTTCAACCTCACTGCGTTTACCTAAACCATTTTCAGAAACTACCAATGCATTAGTAACTTTAGGGTCTTCAATAGCTATCATACCAATTACGGTATCGCCTTCTGCTAAACGTATTGCACGAACACCTGTTGCTGTACGTCCCATTGGGCGAACGCCACTTTCGTTAAACCTAATGGCTTTACCTTCGCGGCTTGCAATAATAATTTCGCAAGTTCCGTTGGTTAATCTTGCTTCAACTAACATATCGCCTTCGCGCACATTAATTGCATTAACACCATTTGCACGTGGACGAGAATATGCTTCTAATGTAGTTTTTTTAATGGTTCCTTGTTCGGTACACATTACCACACTTGTATTTTTAATATATTCTTCATCACTTAAAGTTTTAACATTTAAGTAAGCCATTACTTTTTCTTCGCTGCTTATGTTAATTAAGTTTTGAATTGCACGACCCTTAGATGTTTTTTCTCCTTCAGGAATTTCCCAAACTTTTAACCAATAACATTTACCTTGGTTGGTAAAGAATAATATATAGTTATGGTTTGTGGCCATTAATACGTGTTCAACAAAATCTTCATCACGTTTTGATACGCCACGAGAACCACGTCCACCACGATTTTGGGTACGATATTCACTCAACAAAGTACGTTTAACATAACCCAAATGCGAAATGGTAATTACCACATCATCATCAGGAATTAAATCTTCCATACTCATTTCGTTACCTGCATAAATAATCTCCGTTCTACGCTCGTCACCGTATTTGGTTTTCATTTCCGTCAATTCATCTTTAATGATTTGCATACGTAACGGTTCATTATCTAAAATTGATTGTAAATAAGTAATCAACTTCATTAACTCAGCATATTCATCCTTTACTTTATCACGCTCAAGACCTGTTAAAGCACGCAAACGCATATCCAAAATTGCTTTCGATTGTATTTCTGAAAGCTTAAAGCTAGCCATTAATTGGTTTCTAGCTTCTTCTGGATTTACTGCTTCGCGAATAATTTTTATAACTGCATCAAGGTTATCAATAGCAATTAATAAACCTTCTAAAATATGAGCACGCTTTTGAGCTTCTTCTAATTCGTATTTAGTTCTACGCACCACTACTTCGTGGCGATGTTCAACATAATACTTAATTAAATCTTTTAAGTTAAGCATCTCTGGCCTTCCTTTTACTAAGGCCACATTGTTTACATTAAATGATGATTGTAATGCGGTGTGTTTATATAATTGGTTTAAAATTACATTTGGCACTGCATCACGTTTTAAATCAAACACAATACGCATACCATCTCTATCCGACTCATCGCGGATATCACTAATGCCTTCAATAACTTTTTCGTTAACCAATTCGGCAGCACGTTCAATTAAAGATGCTTTGTTAACCTGGTAAGGAATTTCGTTTACTACAATTTGTTCTTTACCAGTTTTGCTTGTTTCAAAAATGGCTTTACCACGCATCATTATCCGGCCTCTACCAGTTTCAAATGCATCTTTAACACCAGCGTAACCGTATATTATACCACCTGTAGGAAAATCAGGCGCTTTGATGTGTTTAATTAATTCAGAAATTTCAATATCGTTATTATCGATATAAGCCATAATACCATCTATAACTTCTGATAAGTTATGAGGAGGCATATTAGTAGCCATACCAACAGCAATACCGCTTGCACCATTCATTAATAAGTTTGGTACTTTAGCTGGCAATACGGTTGGCTCTTGCAAACTATCATCAAAGTTTGGCCTAAAGTCTACTGTGTTTTTATCAATATCAATTAAAAGCTCTTCAGCTATTTTGCGAAAACGGGCTTCGGTATAACGCATTGCTGCTGGCATATCACCATCAACCGAACCAAAGTTACCTTGGCCATCAACAAGCATATAACGCATACTCCACTCTTGCGCCATGCGCACCATTGCGTCATAAACAGAGCTATCACCATGTGGGTGAAACTTACCCAACACCTCTCCCACAATACGAGCAGATTTTTTATGAGGACGGTTTGATGCAAGTCCTAACTCTGTCATACCATAAAGCACCCTACGATGAACGGGTTTTAAACCATCACGAACATCAGGTAATGCACGAGAAACGATAACCGACATCGAATAATCGATGTAAGCTGTTTTCATTTCATCTTCAATGTTAATAGAAATAATTCTGTCTTCAGCCATGCGTATATTTTGTAATTTATTTTCCTAAAATTGACAATACTTAAAAAGCTGTTTATGCCTAGGCTTTATCTACTTTTTAAATACGTGGCAAAGTACAATTTTATTACCTGATAACCTTGTTAAAATACCCACAAAGTTTAATCTTTTTGTGGATAAGGTTTAATCACTTTTATAATAGATAAAGAGGATATAAAACAATTTTATAAAATCCGAAAAAACTCTTGATTACAAGCTAATAAACAACACATTACAAAAGACAGAAAGTTGCAAACCATCACCCAAACCGAAACCCAATTACCCAATATATAAAACAAAAAAAGCAGGCACATGGCCTGCTTTTTAATATTATAAGTTAATGGCAACTATTTTTTAATTGCTTTTACAATTTTCGATTTCCCATCTTGTGTTATTTTAACAAAATAAACACCCGAAGCAAACAAGTCATCAAGTTCTAATTTGTAAACATTAGCACCAATTTCTGGAGATAAAGTTGCTGTTTTAATCAACTTACCAAATGCATCGGTTACTTGAACTTGAACAAGGCTGTTACTACTTGTTTTGTAGCTAATATCAGCTTCGTCATTAAATGGATTTGGAGTTGTAGCAATAACATCAAAAACAATTGCATTAAAATGACTTACCGAAACAATTTTACTGTATTCGAAATGACCACTCAAATCTTGTTGTTTTAAACGGTAGTACAATACATTGCTTGCAGCTAGTGCCTCTGGTGAGGTTTCGTCTACAAACTTGTAATCTAATCTACCGCTACTATTTCCTTTGGCCTTAACTGTACCTATGGTAGAGAACTGATGTCCATCAAAAGAACGCTCAATATCAAAGTGGCCAACATTAATTTCTGATGCGGTAGTCCAATTTACTAATGATATTCCTTTAACCAACTTAGCTCCAAATGATACTAAACTAACTGGCAATGGAGAATTAACATCACCAATACCATATAAACCAGCTTGGGTAATATTAAAAGTATGGAAGTATGGATTTGAACCTGTTGCGGCTGCTACTGCTGCACCCGTATTACTCCAAACACCACCGTTAAACCTTCCAACTATAAGTTGTGTTCTATTTAAGCTTGCTTCGTCTACAGCATTCCATTGTACAGTAATATCTGCGTTTGGCGCACCTGCAAAATCTTTTTCAATATTCAGCGTTCTGCGTAAAACGTTTATTCCAATTGGGCTTGAACCAACTAAACCAGTGTAGCTATTATAAATATTATCAAGCATGGTTACTGTAAAGTTTCCTGTTGTACCTGAATTATTAATAGTTATTGGGTTATATGAAGAGCTTGTTCCTAAATGGAATAACTTAGATGTTGCACCTACAAATTGTTTCAACCCACCAGTACCAGTAATAAAGTATGATGAAGATGAACCTCCAGTAATTGTTGTTAAGCTAAATGTTCTTAAAATAAACCCATTTAAATTAACTAAACCTGAAGTTAAAGCAAGGCTATTGGCAACATTCGCATCACCAGTTAAGGTTTTAACAGTGTTACTATTAATTACTAAGTTATCGTAAGTAATACCAGCAAAATTTTGTGCAACTGCACCACTTAACGATACTGTACCATTTGCTGTATTAAATGTTCCATTAACAACCAAGTTACCTTTAATATCTATAACACTTGTAGTTCCTGCAAAGGTTAATGTAGCTCCAGCATCAACTGTAAGGTTATTGGCTGCTGCTGTGGCAATATTAATTGTAGGCGCATTTGGCGTTCCTGAAGGGATAACCACATTAGTTGCAGCGGTTGGAACACCACCGCACCAGTTTGTTGCTACATTCCAACTGCTGCTTGTTGCACCAGTCCATATTCCACTATTTGTTACAGCTACTTCAAATTCGTTGCTGTTAACTATTGAGCAAGAACCATTTTGAACAACTGCACGGAAACGTGTGTTTTGAGTAATTCCCGATGCAGACAATAATGACGAAGTATTTGCTATATCACTATAGGTTGCAAATGGAGCAACTGCGCTTTGCCATTTTATGATTGAACCAGCTTGTCCTGATAAGAATAAATTAGCAGTACCATTAGTACAAATTGGTGTACTACCTGCAATTACACCACCTACTGATGCAGGGTTTACAGTAATTAATGCAGAAGTTGAATTTGCTGATGGACAACCACCATTAGCTACCACTGCTCTATAATATGTAGTAGTAGTTACACCAGTTGGTGTATATGTTGTAGCTGTGTTAACAATATCTACTGGAGTAGTAAATGCTGAGTTGCTTGAACTTTGCCATTTTGTTACCGACCCTGTATTTCCACTAAGAGTTAATTGTGTAACTGCATCGCCAGCACATATAGTTTGATTACCACTAACGCTTCCTCCAGCTGATGGGGTACCAACGGTAATTAAAACTGAGCTAGAATTAGCCGAAGCACAAGTACCATTTGCTACAACTGCTCTATAGTAGGTATTACTTACTACTGCTGTTGGTGTATAAGTAGTATTTGTATCATTTATATCTGTAGCTCCGGTAAATGCTGCATTGTTTGCACTTTGCCATTTTGTTACTTTACCTGTATTACCGGTTAAACTTAATGCTGCAACCGTTCCTCCAGAACAAATTGTTTGGTTTGAGCTAACTGTTCCACCTACAGATGGTGCGGTAACAGTTACCGTTTGTGCAGTTGATGTATCTGCTGGGCAAGAACCAAAAGTTAATATGGCTCTAAATTGTGTTGTTGCAGTTAAATTACCTGGGTTATAACTTGCGGTAGTATTACTTATATTAATCCATCCACTACCACTGTTACTTTGCCACATGGCTATATTACCAGTGTGTCCACTTAATGTTAATGCACCTGGAGTTGAACCTGAACAAACTGAACTTGTTCCTGTAACAGCGCCACCAATTGGTGATGGAGTAACTGTAATGGTAACTGTTGATGAATTAGCAGCAGAACAAGCGCCACTTTGTATTACCGCACGGTAATATGTAGTAGCAGTTAAATTTGTTGGTGTGTAGGTAGTTGAACCTGTTGTTCCTGATATATCAGTAGCTCCAGTAAATGCGGCATTATTTGCACTTTGCCATCTGGTAACAAAACCAACATGTCCGCTTAAGGTTAATTGCGCTACTGTGTTATTTGCACAAATTGTTTGGTTTGATGAAATCGAACCTCCAACTGTACTTGGAGTTACTGTAACGGTGAATACTGCTGATGTATCTGCAGGACAAGAGCCTGATGTTAAAATTGCTCGATATTGTGTTGTTATGGTTAGGTTACCTGGATTAAGGGTTGTTGTTGTATTTGCAATATCAACCCAACTGCTACTTGTTTTACTTTGCCATTTTGATATAGTACCTGTATGTCCACCCAATGTTAAGTTACCTGGTGATGTACCCGAGCAAACGGCATTAGTTCCTGTTATGGTTCCACCAACTGGTGATGGACTTACTGTAATGGTTACTGATGATGAGTTTGCTGCTGTACAACTTCCACTCTGAACTACTGCTCTAAAATAGGTAGTAGATGTTACTCCTGTTGGGGTTAAAGTTGTTGTTGTGTTGGCAATATCAGTTGCACCTGTAAAGGCAGCATTGTTTGCACTTTGCCATTTGGTTACTGTACCTGTGTGGCCACTTAAGTTTAATGCTGCTATAGTTCCACTAGCACAAATGCTTTGGCTTGAACTAACTGTTCCACCGACACTTGTTGGGCTTACAGTAACTGTTAATGCTGCTGATGTATCTGCTGCACAAGAACCTGATGTTAATACTGCTCTATATAGTGTTGTTATGGTTAAGTTTCCTGGGTTATGTGTTGTTGTTGTATTTGCAATATCTAACCAACCACTTCCTGTATTACTTTGCCATTTTGAAATGGTGCCTGTATGTCCACCCAATGTTAAGTTACCTGGTGATGCACCCGAACAAACCGCATTAGTTCCTGTTACCGATCCACCAACTGGTGCTGGAGTTACTGTAATGGTTACTGATGACGAATTTGCTGCTGCACAACTTCCGCTTTTTACTACTGCCCTAAAATAAGTTGTAGAAGTTACTCCTGTTGGGGTTAAAGTAGTTGTTGTGTTTATTATATCAGTTGCACCTGTAAATGCTGCATTGTTTGCACTTTGCCATTTGGTTACTGTACCTGTGTGGCCACTTAAGTTTAATGCTGCTATAGTTCCACTAGCACAAATGCTTTGGCTTGAACTAACTGTTCCACCGACACTTGTTGGGCTTACAGTAACTGTTAATGCTGCTGATGTATCTGCTGCACAAGAACCTGATGTTAATACTGCTCTATATAGTGTTGTTATGGTTAAGTTTCCTGGGTTATGTGTTGTTGTTGTATTTGCAATATCTAACCAACCACTTCCTGTATTACTTTGCCATTTTGAAATGGTGCCTGTATGTCCACCCAATGTTAAGTTACCTGGTGATGCACCCGAACAAACCGCATTAGTTCCTGTTACCGATCCACCAACTGGTGCTGGAGTTACTGTAATGGTTACTGATGACGAATTTGCTGCTGCACAACTTCCGCTTTTTACTACTGCCCTAAAATAAGTTGTAGAAGTTACTCCTGTTGGGGTTAAAGTAGTTGTTGTGTTTATTATATCAGTTGCACC
>JAUCCO010000123.1:0-10528 GCA_034676125.1 Bacteroidia bacterium | reverse complement strand
CGGGTAGAATAATTGTAACTACTGATGATGGCAAAGGCGATATTCAAACTTTTGTTTTAGATGAGCCCAACAAAGGAGTTTACCTTCCACCAAATGTATGGCACACCATGCAATACAGCCACACCGCCATTCAATTGGTATTTGCATCCTTGGCCTATGATGCCAACGATTACATAAGGGATTACCAAGAGTTTAAAAAAATTTGGGGAGTATAAATAATGGATAAACTTTTAGATGCTAGAGCGGATAAACTTTTGTTTTATTCTCCTTATAATTTCATTAGAGATATAAGCGTAGATAAGCAACTTAATTTGTTGGTATACCCCTCTCTTAAAGATGAGAATGCTTTAACTTACGAGGTTACTTTAAATAACCACAACCATGTTTTTGTTTATGAACATTTAAGCTGGGACTCGAATTATTTTAACCTGAATACCTACAAACTAAAAGGTGTATTGTTCAGCCATAATAATATTGACCAATTAACGGAGGCAATAAAACAATTTAAAAATGAGAAGTTGCCCATTGGAGCGTATGTTTTTTTAGAAATACCATCAGAAGATATTTTACTATTACAAGCTTTAGGAAGAGCTGGATTCCAGTTAGTAGAAACTCGACTAACCTATTTTAGAGGTAATTTAAATGATTTTAACGAACCTCGATATCCAGTAAGAAAAGCAACTATATCGGATGTAGATAACTTAAAACTAGTAGCTCGCCAAATGCGCAATGACTATGATCGGTTTCATGCAGACCCAATTTTTAATCAAGAGATAGCCGATGATTTCTTATCTACATATATTGAACAGTCACTAAAAGGATTTGCAGATATTGTATTAACATCAAACGAGGATCAAATTCCATCAGATTCGTTTCTTACAGCAAAATATCTAAAATCAGACTGGGAGCTACTAGGAACAAAAGTTTCGAAGATGGTACTTTCGGCAGTATCAAACAAAACCAATAAAGGTTGGTATAAAAAACTCATCTCCGAAATGACTTATCATTTAAGGGAGCAAGGAGCTGAATATATTTTCCTGAACACACAATCTACAAATAGAGCGGTATTCTATACTTGGGAAAAACTAGGATACAGATTAGGCGCAACAACTCATATATTAAGTTATTCAAAATAAAAACGATGATACCTTTTTTAAGTTTTAAACACATGAATGAGGAGATTAAAGCGGAGCTTTTACCTTCATTCGAAAACTTTATAGATAATGGTTGGTATGTATTGGGCAATCAAGTAAAACAATTTGAACAAGATTATGCTACGTATTGCAATACCCAATATTGTGCTGGTTTGGCCAATGGGCTAGATGCTTTAATTATTGCTTTAAAAACTTTAAATATTGGTCCAGGCCACGAGGTAATAGTACCATCAAATACGTATATCGCATCTTGGTTGGCCGTAAGTTATGTGGGTGCTACTCCTATTCCTGTTGAGCCTTTATTAGCTACCTACAACATCAACCCAGCTTTAATTGAGGCTGCAATTACACCTAAAACCAAGGCAATTATGCCAGTACATTTGTACGGACAATGTTGCGAAATGGAAGAAATTATGCGCATTGCAAATAAACATCAATTGTACGTTGTTGAAGATAATGCCCAATCGCAAGGCGCTACTTTTAATGGTAAAACCACCGGTAGTTTTGGTGATATAAATGCCACCAGTTTTTATCCCGGAAAAAACCTTGGTGCTTTTGGTGATGGTGGCGCAATTACTACCAATAACCAAGAATTATATAACCTTACCAATGTGATTCGCAATTACGGTTCACAAAAAAAATATTACAACCAAATTAAAGGTATCAATAGCCGTTTAGATGAGGTTCAGGCTGGATTTTTATCCATCAAACTAAAATATTTAAACAATTGGACAGCGCAACGTAACCACATTGCAAACTTATACAACCAATTATTACAAAATATTGGCGATGTAGTAACACCTGCTATTGCCCAAGGCGCAACTTCTGTTTTTCATTTATATGTAATCAGAACCCAAAAGCGTGATGCCTTGCAACAATATTTAACCGATAGCCAAATTGGTACACTTATTCATTACCCATTACCTCCGCATTTGCAAGAGGCATACCAAGAGTTAGGCTACAAAAAAGGTGATTTTCCATTAGCAGAAACCATAGCGGATACTTGCTTAAGTTTACCCCTTTATCCTGGACTAACAGATGAAGAAGTAAAAACAGTTTGTAAACATATAACACAGTTTTATAATGCCTAAACTATCCATCATAATCGCTTGTTACTATAATGAACTCAATATTCCTGTAACATCAAAAGAACTTATTGCCAACGAGGCACTATTCCCAGCTGATGTGTTGTTTGAGTATATAATGGTGGATGATGGTAGTAAGGATGGAACACTAATCGAACTTAAAAAGTTTAAATCAGCCTATCCTGATAAGGTAAAAATAGTAAAACTAAGTGGTAATTTTGGTGCATACAATGCCATACAAGCAGGTATGAAATATGCTACTGGAGATTGTAATGTGGTAATAGCTGCCGACTTACAAGACCCCCCAGAATTGATGGTAAAAATGTACGACTATTGGCTTAAAGGAGTTAAATTAGTAGTGGCTAATAGGGATGAACGTGAAGATAAATTGAGCAGCAGAATATTTGCCGAGCAATACCAAAAACTGATACGCAAGTTTGCCTTACCTAATTTACCCAAAGGTGGTTTTGATTTTTGTTTATTTGATAAACAATTGCGTGAGCAAGTAGTAAATTTAAATGAAACAAATACCAACTCCTTATACTTATTGATGTGGTTAAACTACGATTACGTAGCGATTCCGTATACACGTAAAGTCAGGAAAATTGGCACTTCAAAATGGACCCTCCAAAAGAAAATAAAACTGTTTATTGATTCATTTATTTCTTTCTCTCATGCACCACTAAGGTTAATAACTACCACTGGGTTATTATTAGGTTCAGCTTCATTTATTTATGCATTATATGTAATAACAGCCAGGCTAAGTGGACTAATAGATATTGAAGGATGGAGTACCATGATGGTGGTATTTTTATTGGTATCATCATTCCAAATGATGGCGCTTGGCATTATTGGAGAATACCTATGGCGAAACCTAGAAGCCAGCCGAAACAGACCACCGTTTGTGGTTGATGAAGTAATTTAGGGGAACGAAATTCGAAATTCGAAATCTAAAATCCGAAGCACGAAAGAGGAAGATTGACTTTGGTTGTGGGTTTAGACTTCGATTTAATGATTCTCGAAAAAAGAAATATCGAATAATGAACTTTGAATAGTGAATGTTGAAGTCAATGAAAAAATTCGAATGTCGTAATTCGTAATTTGAATTTCATTATCACTAAATCACCAATCGGAAGCGCTCCCCGCCTTCCAGGAGGGGTGGCGAAGCCGGGGTGGTTGTAGGTTTTCTTCCATATCTCAGTTTATTTAATAAATGTTGAATATTGAAGTCAATGAAAAAATTCGAATGTCGTAATTCGTAATTTGAATTTCATTATCACTAAATCTCCAAACGAAAGTGCTCCCCGCCTTCCAGGAGGGGTGGCGAAGCCGGGGTGGTTGTAGGTTTTCTTCTATATCTCAGCTCATATAAAAAATGTTGACTATTGCATATTGAACTTAACTCCTTAAATTCGATATTATAAACCTGATAACACATGAAACCTGCTCACAACAAAACCTATTTACTACCATACAGAAAAGCACTAAGAAATAAAGCCACACCTGCCGAAGCTTCCTTATGGAAAAGCCTAAAAAACTCGCAGCTAGCTGGAAGAAAATTTAGACGACAACATAGCATAGACAACTACATTGTTGATTTTTTCTGTTACGAAGAGTCACTTGCAATTGAATTGGATGGAGGAATACACAATTTGAAAATCGAACAAGATAAAAAACGCGATTTGGATTTAGCTTCTAAAGGCATTAAGGTTATCAGGTTTGAAAATCGATTTGTGTTTGAGCATCTTGACCAGGTGTTGGACGATATTAAAAAATGTTTTACCCCTCACCCCGAGTACGGGGAGCTCCCCTAACATGGGAGCAGCGTTTCCCTAGTTAAATTTCTCTTAAGATGTTAATTCCTCTTCCCGAATAAATACCTCGAAATACACATTTGAAAAAAGAAATTATCAATCTTAAGTAACTCACCAAACAAAAACGCTCCCCGCCTAACAGGTGGGATGGCGAAAGTTTACTCCATATTCGGTTTATCTAAAAAATGTTGAATTATGAATATTAAAATTAGCTCCAATTTTAATTAACTCACCAAACGGAAGCGCTCCCCGCCTAGCAGGAGGGGTGGCGAAGCCGGGGTGGTGCCAGGTTTTTCTCCATATTTAAGTTTATCCCAAGAAATAATAAACTTTGAATGCTGAAGGGAAATTCGAAATCTAAAATTCGAAGCACGAAAGGAGAAAGGAGAAGATTGACTTTGGTTGTTGCTTTAGGCTACGATTTAATGATTCTCGAAAAAAAGAAATGAAGAATAATGAATTTTGAATGCTGAATATTGAAGGGGAATTTTCTCCAACTCGTAATTTCTTCGCGACCTTTGCGCCTCCTTAGCGTTCTTTGCGGTTAAAAGAAAGTGGCAAGTTGAACAAAAACTTCAACTTAAAATTAAAACCCAATTCTTAATTTTTAATTGTTAATTGTTCCGCGTAGTTTCACATCCAACTTAAACAGTATTATCTTTTTTTCTTAATTTATTTACATTTGTTCCATACTTGGTTTTATTGAGATTAATTCATTCAATATACCTCAGGTTAATTTCAAAATAATGAATGCAAATAACTAAGCGAAATTTTAATTAATTATATGATCTACATCGGACAAACAGCAAAATCTATAAAAGTTTATACAACTGAAAATGTTATATCATTCGCCAATCTTACTGGTGATTGTAACCCCATTCATCTTGATAAAGACTTTGCTGAAAACACCATATTCAAAAAACCTATTGTACACGGAATATTGGTAGTTGGCCAAATATCTGAGCTGTTGGCTAATCAACTGCCAGGCCCTGGCACAATATACCTCGAACAAAACACCCGTTTCCTTAAACCAGTTTATCATGGTTCTACCATACATTGTGAGGTTATTATCGAAGAAATCATCAAAGAAAAAAGCAAGGTTAAGCTAAAAACAATTTGCAAGAATGAAGATGGTGAAATTGTAATTGATGGAAATGCAATAGTTAAAGTTCCTAAAGAAATTATTGGAGCATAGTAATGAGTTTTGAATGCTGAATATTGAAGGGAAATTCGAAATCTAAAATTCGAAGCACGAAAGGAGAAGTTTGACTTTGGTTGTAGCTTTAGACTTCGATTTAATGATTCAAAAAAAGATATATTGAATAAAGAATTTTGAATGCTGAATATTGAAGGGAAATTTTCTCCAACTCATAATTTCTTCGCGTTCTTTGCGCCACCTTAGCGTTCTTTGCGATTAAAAGAAGACATTCTTTAGAACATAAAACTTAAAAGTGAAAAGTGAAACCCAATTCTTAATTTTTAATTCTTAGTTTTTAATTGTTCCCAATTTTACATTTCAAGATTAAACCTTTACTTTGCCTCATGACCACCCACGAAAAAAAATGGTACGCAATTTATACAAACCCACGTGCCGAAAAAAAGGTAACCGAACAACTTTCTACACTAGGAATTTCCGTTTACTTGCCGCTGCAAACAGTTGTTAAACAATGGAGCGATAGAAAAAAGAAAATAGAAGAACCACTATTTAAATCGTATGTATTTGTTTGCATTGAAATGGAACGCGAAAGGTCAACAGTACTTGGTGTAGATGGTGTAGTAAAGTTTGTACGTATTGGTGGCGAAGTTCCCATTATTAGAGATGAAATAATTTGCACCATTAAGCTTAGTCTTAAAGGCTACAGCGATATTATTGTAAAACAAGGCACTTTTACGCCTAACCAACAAGTAGAAATAATTGCTGGTGCATTAAAAGGGCACACTGCAACCATAATTGAACAACAAAGTGGCCAATACTGCGCCATTCAAATTGAGGAATTAGGTGCACATATTTTACTTAAAATACCTTCAAACCAACTCCTCATTTTGTAATTTCATAAACTATAACCCGTATTTCCTATACATATTGATGTATTTCATCCACTTTTGAAAAATTAATTTGCTTTTGTTTAAATTAGCATTTATTATTGAGTAGTTTTTCTACTCATTGTTAGTTAGCAGACCCAAAAATGGGACTGACGGGGCGAAGCTATGGGAAGACAAATTCGAAAGAGGAAGATTGACTTAAATTGTTGCTTTTTGCTACGTTTTGAGCTTATAAGAAATAATGAATTTTGAATACTGAATATTGAAGGGAATGAAAAATTCGAGATTTGTGCTTCGTATTTCGAATTTATTATTCGATAAATCACCAATCGGAAGTGCTCCCCGCCTAGCAGGAGGGGTGGCAAAGCCGGGGTGGTGGTGAAACTTACCCCTCACCCCGAGTACGGGGAGCTCCCCTAACATGGGAGCAGCGTTTCCCTAGTTAGATTTTTGTTAAATGTGATGTTGACTTTTCCATTCATGTCAATCAATGTGAAAAAGATTAATAATGTCCAAATTCGAAATCTAAAATTAGCTACGCTGAACGTTGTTTCGAAATTCGAAATTTGAAAGAGGAAAACTGACTTAGATTGTTGCTTTTTGCTACGTTTTTAGATGCTAAGAAAACATCGAATAATGAATGCGGAATATTGAATATTGAAGGGAATAAAAAATTCGAGATTCGTGCTTCGTACTTTGAATTTATTGTTCGATAAATCACCAATCGGAAGTGCTCCCCGCCTAGCAGGAGGGGTGGCAAAGCCGGGGTGGTGGTGAAACTTACCCCTCACCCCGAGTACGGGGAGCTCCCCTAACATGGGAGCAGCGTTTCCCTAGTTAGATTTTTGTTAAATGTGTTGTTGACTTTTCCATTCATGTTAATCACAGTGAAAAAGATTAATAATGAGAAAATCCGAAATCTAAAATTAGCTACGCTGAACGTTGTTTCGAAAAGGGGAAGATTGACTTATTTTGCAGTTTAACTCTTCGATTTTAGGACTCTCAAAAAAGAAATAATACATACTGAACTTTGAATATTGAATGTTGAAGTAAAATATTCTACAACTCATAATCCCTTCACGACCTTAGCTACTTCTTTGCGAAGTTTGCGGTTAAAAAAAAGTATTGAGGTGAACAAAATCATCAACTTAAAATTAGCCCCCAATTCGTAATTAGTAATTTTTAATTGTCCTTTGCTCGAGTCACTCATCACATCTAAAACAAGAATAAAGTTGCTGCTTAAGTTTTTCTTAAATAGCAAAACCTCTTCTTATTTACGAAATTTAGAAACTGAATTTGGTGAAAGCACCAATGCTATACGATTGGAGTTAAATAAATTTGAAGATGCTGGACTTTTAACAACCAGTACCAGTGGCAACAAAAAAGTATTTAAGGCCAACACCAAACATCCTTTGTTTAGCGACATACAAAGTATTTTAATGAAATACACTGGGCTTGATAAAATAGTGGAGCAAGTAATAGGCCGATTGGGAAATGTAGAAGCCGTTTATTTGGTAGGTGATTTAGCGAAAGGCCTTGATAGCCCAATTATTGATTTGATTTTGGTAGGTGATATTGATAAAAACTATTTATTAAACTTAACAGAAAAGGCAGAAAAGTTGATCAATAAAAAAGTTCGCTTTGTGATATTTAACGTGGAAGAGTTTGAATCACAAAAGTCTGCTTTACTTAAACAACCCCACATCGAAATTTTAAATTAAACATGAATCACGAAGAAGCGATAAAAGAATGGGACCTTACCATTGAACCTCAAAACTCTTTATTTAAACTCAACTTAAAAGATGTTTGGAGGTACAGAGATTTATTAGGGCTATTGGTAAAAAGAGACTTTACTTCTTTTTACAAACAAACCTTATTAGGGCCACTTTGGTTCTTCATACAACCCTTATTTACAACCATCACCTTTGTGTTTATATTCGGCAATTTAGCAGGCTTAAGTACCGATGGTTTGCCACAACCTTTGTTTTACATGACCGGTGTAGTGGCTTGGAACTACTTTGCCGAATGTGTAACCAAAACATCAACCGTATTTAAAGACAATGCCAATATTTTTGGTAAAGTATATTTCCCTCGTTTAATTATGCCTTTGAGCATAGTAGCCAGTAATTTGGTGAAATTAGCCGTACAATTTGTGATGCTGATTATCCTTTTTGTGTACTTTATTTTAACACAAAATTACACACCCAACTTATCTTTATACACATTACTCATTCCATTTTACTTATTCATTATGGCTGCTCTTGGATTAGGGCTAGGTATGATTATTTCGGCCATGACTACCAAGTACCGCGATTTATCTTTCTTGGTTACCTTCGGTATTCAATTGTTTATGTATGCCACCCCCGTAATTTATCCACTGAGTAGTGCACCCGAAAAATACCGTTGGTTAATAGAGTTAAATCCAATGACCAACATTATTGAAGGGATGAGATTTTCTTTGTTAGGAACAGGTGCATTTTCATTTTCATCCTTGAGTTATACCATCATTTCAACAAGTATTATTTTGGTTGTTGGAACCTTAATATTTAACAAGGTTGAGAAAAGTTTTGTGGACACTGTTTAACATAGTCCGGTTGTGCCCTTCAGGGCCAGGGCGAGTGATGGCCTCAATGAAATTATTTAAAAGCCTTATTTTTAATAAGGTAGAAAAAAGTTTTGTGGATACAGTGTAGTAAAAACATGATTAACAAAACAGCTTAATTTTAAAAGTAAATAATTAGCAACGCCCTCATATATGCAAAACGAAATCAGACCTTGGGGAAACTATACAGTACTTGACGAATGCCAAATGCATAAAGTAAAGCGTATTGAAGTTTTGCCCAAACAAAGGCTATCCTATCAATACCACAATTATAGATCAGAAACTTGGGTCATTACAGAGGGTATTGCAACCGTAACGCTCGATGGAATAGTTAACGATTACCCTAAAGGGAGTATCGTAAACATTCCATTAAAAGCAAAACACCGTGTACAAAACAACCAAGAAACACCTTTGATCTTCATCGAAATACAACAAGGAACATACTTTGACGAGGACGATATCATAAGAATTGAAGATGACTACAACCGTATTAAATATTGATGAAAACAGCACTTATAACAGGTATTACCGGACAAGATGGAGCTTATTTAGCTGAGTTTTTACTTAGCAAAGGCTACATGGTGCATGGCATTAAACGAAGAAGTTCATTGTTTAATACCGATAGAATTGATCACCTTTATCAGGATCCTCATGAAAAACAGTTGAGGCTAAAATTACATTATGGTGATTTAACAGACTCGACCAACTTAATACGCATTATACAAGAAACACAACCTGATGAAATATACAACTTGGCTGCTATGAGCCATGTGCAGGTTAGTTTTGAAGAACCTGAATACACCGCCAATGCTGATGGAATTGGCACATTGCGTATTTTAGAAGCGCTGCGCATTTGTGGCTTAACTCAAAAAACAAAAGTATACCAAGCATCAACATCAGAGTTATATGGTTTGGTGCAAGCTGTACCGCAAAGCGAAACCACTCCGTTTTATCCGCGTTCGCCTTATGCAGTTGCTAAAATGTATGCCTATTGGATTACGGTAAACTACCGCGAAGCTTATGGCATGTATGCTTGCAACGGTATTTTATTTAACCATGAAAGTCCTATACGTGGCGAAACTTTTGTTACCCGTAAAATTACACGTGCTGCTGCTAAAATAGTTTTGGGCATGCAGGATAAACTGTTTCTTGGTAACTTAAACGCAAAACGCGATTGGGGTCATGCTAAAGATTACGTGGAAGCCATGTACTTAATTTTACAGCAAGAAAAACCTGAAGATTACGTAATAGCAACCGGTGTAACCACAGCCGTGCGCGAGTTTGTTAAAATGAGTTTTGAAGATGTAGGAATTAAACTTGCATTTAAAGGCGAAAACGAAAACGAAATTGGATACGTAGAAGCCATTGATGAAACGCGTTTAAAAGAGTTAGAAATTACATCTTGTAACTTAACCGTTGGACAAGAAATAGTAGCTGTAGATCCGCGCTACTTCCGCCCTACCGAGGTTGATTTGTTAATTGGCGACCCAACAAAAGCACAAACCAAATTGGGTTGGAAACCTAAATACGATTTACCTGCTTTGGTAAAAGATATGATGAAGGGCGATTTAAAATTAATGAAGAAAGAGTTGTTCTTGAAGCATTCAGGACATAAAATATTAACACAAGCCGAATAAAATGGCCACATCCATAAAAGTAGAAAACCTATCTAAAATATACCGTTTAGGCGAAATTGGTACAGGTACCATAAGCCGCGATTTAGAAAGATGGTTTGCCAAAATACGGGGTAAAGAAGATCCGTTTTTAAAAATTGGTCAAACCAATGACAGAAGCAAAAAGGCTGATAGTGATATCGTATACAGTTTGCAA
>JAUCCO010000122.1:0-10529 GCA_034676125.1 Bacteroidia bacterium | reverse complement strand
AATTCTAATATACATAGGATGGTTAGGGTTATTTTTAATCACCTGGTCTTCGCACAGTAAACATTCATTTAAAACTTGTTCCACTAGTTTTTCGTCCGACTCGTACGCAACACCAATTTCAATTTTAAACCTAGTAGCTTTAGCATTGTGCGACCAATTAATTACATTATCATTTATAAATTTATGATTTGGTACAATAATATTAATTCCATCGCGGGTATATATAATTGATGTGCGAAGTTTAATTTGATTTACCCTGCCTACTAAACCATCAACCTCAACTACATCGTTTGTTTTTAAACTACCTTCGGCTAAGATTATAAACCCTGAAATTAAATCGTTAAACGTTTGTTGAATACCTAAACCTAAACCCACCAACAAAGCGGCAGAACCAGCTAATAGTATGGTTAATTTTATACCAGTGGTTTGAATAGTTGACGCTATTGCAATTGTCCAAATTAAATATTTTACCAATTGGAAAATAGAGCTTAATCGTTCTCTGTTTTCAGGTTTGTTTTTGAAATGTTTGTTAAGTGCAAACTGAATCGATAGTATGACTATCTTAGTAAAAGTTATAATTACTAATATGGCAATAAGGGTTTTTACACTAATTAAAATATCTCCGTACTTTAATAATACATTATTTAAAATTTCATCCATTTAATCCTTTCGTTTTAACTCATAAAAATCGAGTCTTCTATCTTTTAGATTTCTAACGCTTCCATAGGAGTTTAGTTCATCTAATAATTTTAAATCAACATCGGCCACTAAAACCATTTCGGTATTTGCAGTTGCTTCACTTTTAATAGCGTTTGATGGAAAAGCAAAATCGGATGGTGTAAAAACAGCGGATTGCGAGTAGTTTAAATCCATATTTTCTACTTCGGGTAAATTACCTGTGCTTCCTGTTATGGCCACAAAACACTCGTTCTCTACTGCTCTTGCTTGTGCACAAAGCCGTACCCGCATGTATGCATTTTGAGTATCGGTTAAGTAAGGCACAAATAAAATTTGCATGCCTTCATCAGCTAATAATCTAGATAACTCTGGAAACTCCGCATCATAACAAATAAGTACTCCAATTATTCCAGCATCTGTAACATAAGTTTTAAGTATATTGCCCCCATTTAAGCCCCAGTATTTAGTTTCATTTGGTGTAATGTGTATCTTCTCGTATGTGTCTATTTTCCCACTTCTGTGGCAAACAAAACCAACATTCTTCAATTCGCCATTTTCAATATCAGGCATGCTACCTGTAATAATATTTACATTATAAGCTACCGCAAGTTCGCTAAATTTATTTTTAATTTCGGGTGTATATTTTGATAATAAACGCATTGACTCTGCTTCGTTTTTATCTTTAAACTGATGCATTAATGGTGCATTAAACAACTCTGGAAATAACACAAAATCTGCTTTGTATGCCGAAACAGCATTTACAAAATATTCCATTTGTGCATACAAGTCGTCAACCGAATTAAATACCCTCATGCGCCACTGTACTAAGCCTAGTCTAACTGACTTGCGTGATTTATTGATTAGATTTTTTTTACCCGTATAATACACATTATCCCATTGTAATAAGGTTGCATACTCTGCACTTTGAACATCTTCTGGCAGGTAATTTTTTAAAACCTTTTTTACATGAAACTCGTTACTTAATTGAAACGAAAGTACAGGATCATAAATCTCTTTGTTTTTTACTTTTTGAATGTATTGTTTTGGATTAAGCTCATTAGCGTGTTTATGAAAATTGGGTAATCTGCCACCAAATACAATTGCTTTTAAATTTAACTCTTCGCACAAAATTTTACGGGCATCATAAAGCCTTCTTCCAAGCCTGTTACCTCTATATTTTGGGTCGATAAAAACTTCAATTCCATATAAAGTATCACCCTTAGGATTGTGGTTTATAAATGTGTAATTAGCCGTAATATCACTGTAGGTATGGTCGTCTCCAAAATCATCGTATTTAACAATTATAGATAAAGCAATACCAGCAACTTTGCCATCAACAATAATTGCAATTTGGCCTTCTGGAAATTTCTTAATTAAATTATTAATGGTTTCCTTTTTCCAGTAATTACCTTGCCAATTTGGGTAGGCAACTTTCATTACTTCTAAAACCTCATAGTACTTTTCTATAGTTAAATATTCTATTTCAATTTTATCCATCTTTATTATTGTCTTTTAAATTAACCTTAAATGCAGGCATTTCGTAATCTTTATCCAAGTAGTTTGCAGGGATAGTTGTCATGTTTCCATCACGGGCAGCGCGGTAATGTGGCGACATAATTTCAATACCCATTTCGTTACAGCAATCTTGAATATTACGATGAAGATCAGAGTAAATATCGGCCTGCTTATTGGGTTCAAGTGTGTATGCATTAATTTGATAAGCCACATAAAAATCCTCGAGGCTAGTTTGCATAACAAATGGTTTAGGCTCTTTTAAAAAGTGCGGAGTTCTATCTGCAGCATTTAATAAGGCTTGATGAATATCTTGCCAAGGAACATCATAACCAATGGTAACGGTGGTATGCATTATTAAGCCTTTACCAATCTCAGCATCATTGTTATAATTTATGGTATGATTACTCATTACTGTAGAGTTTGGTATAGAAATAATTTCATTTTTAATGGTTCTGATTCTAGTAACCAACATTGATTTTTCTATTACATCACCCACTACCTCACCAATTTTTACCCTATCGCCAACCTTAAATAAGCGCATGTAGGTTAGCACAATTCCTGCAACAATATTTGATAATGAACCTGCTGAACCAAAAGTAAACAAGAAGCCTAAAAACACAGATACACCCTGAAATACTGGCGAATCACTTCCTGGTAAATAAGGAAAAATCAACACAAACATAAACGCATATAACACTACTCTTAAAATTTGGAAAGTAGGATTTGCCCAATCAGGGTAAAAACCTGTTAGGGTAAGTTTTCCATTCTCAATTTCGTTTTTCAAAAAATGTATACCACGAAGTGCATACCTAAACACAAAAATAATTACAATTATGGTAAACAGGTTTGGTAGGTAATTCCAAAAACCTAAACCCATTTTTTTAAGTGGATTAAATACATAGCCAAATAAGGTTTCGGCAAAATTTTGTGTCCACGGAAAAAATCCAAAAATAATTGGCAGTGCTATGTATGTTAAAATAAAAAATACCAGCCACTTTACAATTTTATTAACCAGTAAAATTACCGAAACAAGCCTTCTAGAATCAAGTAAAGTATAGTTTTTTATGATGAGTCCTTTAAGTGCTTTGTCGCGTTGACTAATAATTTTAGTAGCCGAATATTTAAATAGCTTTTTACTATACACCAATAAAACCACCAATAGTAAAATTACAAGTAAAGCTGATCCAACTTCTTTTGCTAATGTAATTACGCTGGTTTCTGATTTATAGTGCAGCACAGCATCTGTTATGATAAGCTTATAGGTTAGCGCCAACTCGTGTTTGGTGCTATTATTCCAAATTGCATCATTTTCTGAAACACTGGTAATAATTAAATCATTAAATATTATATCTGCGGTGGTTTCGGCCTCAACTACTTTAAGTGTATTTTCATTAAATGTAAAATCTCTGGTAAGTTTGTTTATTCTTTCGGTAACTGCCTCGGCCCTATCAGCGGCAGAAAAACTGCCAAGGTTACTATACACCAAAAATAAAGTATCATTAAAAAATCCTATAACCGGAAATGATTTTGCACTACTACGAAGCGAATCAATTTTAGCTCTTTTTTCAGATAAACGTAATTCTTCTTTTTGGTTAAGTTCTTTTAGTTTGGTTTCTAATTCTAGCCTTTTTATTTCATCACTATTACTCGTTGCATTTAATTCGAGTTGTATTTTATTCTTTTTTATAGAGTCGGAAACGCTTTGTTTATCTATTTCTTTAAGTTCTGTACTAAACTTTGATAGTAATTTATTATTTAAAGAATCCTTAAGCTTTACAGGTTCATTTTGTGCATACACAAAACTTGTACTTGTAAAAAGTAACACTGCCCAAATAAATACAAGCTTATTTATATTCAACATAACTTTCATTTTCTAAAATTAATAATTCTTAACGAAATAATGGAATTAATAAAATATTCTTTGGCCGCGCAGTTAATTCTATAACTTGACAAAATACCTAAAAGAACAGTTTTGCTTATTAGATAAAATGTAAACTTAATTTGTTTTATTACCTATTTAGCCAGCTTTATTCTTATTTTAATTTACTAGGTAACTATGTTTAAAACCCAATTAGAATAATTTAGTTTTAAATAACACGATTGAAATTTGTGCATTGATATACACAATAGCTAATTAAAATGACTTTGTTTGTATAGTAGTTAAGAACTAACAAACTATCTAATTACCCAAAATAGGTTTTTTATTTGGCAAGAACTAATTAGTTAAAGTAAACCTAAGTGTATAAAATAATACCTAAGTGTATATGAGTATCAATAATTTCAAGTCTCTTCTTTATCATCTTTGATTGGTGTGGCATAATGTTTTTTTGCTGCATTGGTCATTAATCCAAACATCATTACAAGTGCTGTTATAAGTATTACTTGAATAATTAATGGCTTATTTACCAAAGCGATTTTATCAGTAGGTAAAATTGCAAAAAATAGTAAAATGGTAATTAAACCCCGCGGTGCAACAAATAATAATGGCACCAAGGGCAACTTTGATATTAACAATTGAATTGCTCTAATTGCAAAAATTAAGGCTGATATAATTACTGCCCACATTAAGGTTTCGGTATTTAAAATTTCTTCTGTCTGAATTAAAAATCCAAACAACATAAAAAATAATGCTTTAATTAAAAAAGCTCCTTCGGTGGTAAGCTCCCTAAACTTTGTGATTTCTTTATTTAGTAAATGAGGTTTAAGTTTTGCAATCCAATCATATCTATTTAATTCGTTTAAATTACCCAAAATCAACCCAAACAACATGATAAAAATTAAGGCAGGAAGATGATATATTTTTGATACTGCATAGATTAAAATAACTAATATAATGATGGGTACAAACTTAATGTGGTGATCTATTTTGCTAAGTAAAAACGAAAGCGCAAGTGTTGAAACAAATGAAATACCTATGATAATAAGCAGCTGAAAGCCAAACTCTGCCAAAGGCATTAACCCGAAGCTATCATTTAATAAAACCAAATCAAAAAATACCACACCAATAATATCAGAAAAACTACTTTCGTATATAACAAACTCTTTATTAAATGGCAACAACGACTTTACGCTAGGTATGGCAATAGAGCTACTTATTACACTTAATGGTAAGGCGTTTATCAAACTCGTTCTAATAGATGCACCTGTATAATACTGAAATAAAAAGGTGAGTATAATTGAAAGTATAATAATGGGGAATAATGAAACAATAAATGATGTTTTTATCAACCCCATTTTTGATTTATTAAACTCTAAATCTAATGAGCCTTCAAGCACAATTAAAATTAAACCTATAGTACCTAATATTGGTAATAGTAAGGTAAGATTTGGAACTTCGATACCAAAAAATACAGATACCTGCTTTACTACCCAGCCCAATATTAGCAATAAAACAACCGATGGTATTTTTGTTTTACTTGAGGTTAAATCAAAAACATAAGCAATAAGTATTAGCGCGCAAATTGTTATAATAATGGGGATAGTCATGTATTGATATGTGCTTTATAAAGAAATGTTGCTTTGGTAATTTTGCTTAAACTTACTTAACGCAATATAATTATAATTACAAAAAAGCAACATAAACCATGTTATAGTAATATTAATTTATATTTGCAGCGCTTGCAAAAAATCAAAGCACATATCGCCTCAGTGCTATTGGCATTATTAATGGTAACATTTTTACCGTTTAATGTCATTCACCATCATGCAGAACATGACCATGAACTTGCGCAATTAAACAAGCATCAACACCAAAACCACCATTGCGAACTTGATGAATATTTTTGTGGTACTGCCGAACAAAAAGACTGTCAGCACCAGCATCATATTGCTAAAACAATAACAAAATGCTTTAGTTGTACTTTCCATTTTGTAAAAAATTATCATTCTTCCTCATCAAACTATACCGTTTTAGTTCCTGAACGATTTACTTTACATAAGCCCTTTTTAAATTTACTATTGCATAAAGCAACTGTGTTGCTTAGCAATAAGGGTCCGCCAATTTGTTAGTTTTAACAAAGTAATTTCATATTATGTATAGCCAAAGTGCTATCATTTTTCTTACATTTTATTTTCATTTATGTTGCAAGGCAAACTAAAATTATTGTTAGGGTGCTTTATATTATTTGTAGCAAATACTTGGGCTAACACTGTTCCACCAAAACGGTTTGGTATTACAGTTTTAGTGGTTGATAGTCTTTCTAAACAACCGCTAGAATCCGCGAGTATTCGTATTGTACAACTTAATAAAAACACCACAACTAACGCAGATGGCGTTATAAATATAGACTCCGTTACCAAAGGTTGGTATACCATACAGTGTGCATATATTGGGTACTACAGCCAACAACAATTGGTTGAAATTAATACCAATAAAAAAGTAGTTTTTGAACTGTGTAAGTTAAGTACACATTTACACGAAGTAGAAATTAAAGGTCATTCAGATGAAATCAATCCGTATAGCCTAAATACAAAGGTTAAATTAGATGCCGAGTTTATTGAACGTAATAGAGGAAACT
Source organism: Bacteroidia bacterium (assembly GCA_034676125.1). Taxonomy (GTDB): domain Bacteria; phylum Bacteroidota; class Bacteroidia; order UKL13-3; family UKL13-3; genus UBA6183. The sequence goes on along the minus strand of JAUCCO010000122.1, from coordinate 3,819 downwards.
CAGCCGCAGATTTGTTAAAAAACATTTCGGGAGTAAGTTTATTAAGCACCGGAGCCGCCATAAGCAAGCCTGTAATTAGAGGCTTGCACAGCAATAGATTAGTTACTGTAAACAATGGAATTAGGCAAGAAGGACAACAATGGGGTGCTGATCATGGCACTGAGATTGACCCATTTTCATCATCAAAAATAGAGGTGATAAAGGGTGCTTCTTCGGTTGAGTTTGGTGCCGAAGCAATTGGTGGTGTAGTTAAATTTAGCGAACGAGAATTTAGGCATGATAAAGGTATTGATGGCGAATTAATGCTGAATGCATTTAGTAATAATGGACTTGTAGCAAGCTCGTTATTTTTACAAGGTTCGCATGGCAATAAGCACATATTAAGTTGGCGTACGCAAGGCACAATACGTAAGGCAGGAGACTCGCGTGCACCCGATTATACTTTATCAAACACTGGTTACGATGAATTAAGTGGCAACTATGCTTTGCATTATCAGTATAAAAATTTGCATTTTGAAGTTTCGCAATCCTACTATCAAACCAACATTGGTATTTTACGTGCTGCGCATATTGGTAACTCAACTGATTTATTAGCTGCAATTGCATCTGGAAAACCCACCTTTATAGCACCATTTAGTTATGATATTGAAAATCCAAAACAAGAAGTTACACACCAAACAAATGCTTTAAAACTTTTTTATGATTTTAATAGTGGCGCAAAACTACAAATTCAATATAGCCTACAGTTTAATAATCGCAAAGAATTTGATAGAGCACCAAGATGGGCTACTTCCCAACAAACTAATCCTAAACCACAATATTATTTGCAACTAAACACACAAATTTTTGACCTTAAATATGAGCACCAGAAATGGAAAAATATAAAGGGTATTTGGGGTGTAAGCTGGATGCAACAAGATAATGTAAGCGAAGGTGTATTACCCATAATTCCAAATTTTATAGCAAATACAACGGGCTTATATTTAATTGAGAAATGGCAAAAAAAGAAGTGGTTATTAGAAACAGGGTTTAGGTATGATATGCGAAATCAAACACGGTACGCCATAATAAATAATGTAGTTGACCAAGACAATAAGTATTATTCTAGTACTACAATCTCTTCAGGATTGGCTTATTGGATTACAGAAAAACTTAAGGTTCAAGGTAATTTTTCTTCGGCATGGCGTGCACCAAGCATAAACGAATTATACAGTAACGGCTTACATGGTGGAACGGCTACTTACGAAACGGGTAACTCAAACTTGCTTCCGGAAAGAAGTTACAACACAGAAATGACGGCTTTACTTTTACTAAACAAATGGAATATAGAATTAAATATGTACCACAATTACATCATTAATTTTATATATAAGCAACCAGTAAATACACCTATTGTAACCATTCGTGGAGCATTTCCTCAATTTAAATTTGTACAACAAAATGCCCTTTTAAAAGGTATTGATGCGACAGTAAAACGTCAATTAAATAAAAATATATCCTTTAATATTATAGCTTCATACTTACATGCAAGTCAAGCAAAAACTGGTGTTCCATTAATTTATATGCCAGCCAACAGAGCAGCTTTTGAAGTGAATTACCAAAAAGAAAAGCTGTTTAAACTCGCAAACTTTTATGCACAAAGCAGACTAAGTTATGTAGCAAAACAAAACAGGTTTGAAGCAGGAATTGATTATGTAGATCCACCACCGGCCTACAGTTTAATAGATTTAAATTTTGGGTTCGAACAACACATCAAAAAACAAACGCTTAAGTGGAGCTTTGGTATAAACAACTTACTAAACATAGGTTACAGAGATTATTTAAGTAGATACAGATATTTTGCCATAGAGCCAGGCAGAAATTTTATAATTAGGCTATCCATTCCATTTAACATTTTAACAACAACACACAATCATTAAAATGAAAACAAAACAAATAATAACAACAGCAATACTAGCAAGTGCTACAATTTTATCATCGTGCGAAAAAAATAATATTGACCCCAAAAAACCACAAAACAATAATGCCCAAGAATTAATTACTTCAGTAGTTATTTTAGGTTATAATGAATCAAACCCAAGCCTTAACCAATTTAGTTTTAAATGGGAAGATTTGGATGGAGATGGAGGAAATGCGCCTACAATAGACACCATTTTATTAGATACGGGTATAACTTATAGGGTAAATATATTGTTGTTAGATAAAACAAAAACACCATTCGATACCATTTCAAACGAAGTGATTGAAGAGGCCAATGAACATCAATTATTTTACACTTTAAATGCGGTACTTACAGATAAATTGAGTATTGAAAAATTAGACTTTGACACTCATAACCCGGCATTACCATTAGGCCTGCAAGTAAGAGTTAAGCCAATAAACACCGTACAATTTACCACTCCAATTATTGGAAGTTTAAATATTGTATTAAGTCATTATGATGGTGTACCCAAAACTACAATTCCATCAACCGAGAGTGATATAGATATTACATTCCCAGTAAAACTTAAGTAATACCAATTGTAATTATTTTTAGTCCAAACTAAAAAATAATTTTACAATGGTAATGCCGATGCTACATGAAAATAGTTCAATGAGGTCAAAGCCAAAATTGGACTATTTTGAATGTGCTTTCGGTATAATAAAAAAGGCGAAACTCATTAATGGGTTTCGCCTTAAAAATTATTTGAGTTCTGTTTCTGGAAAAAACAGTGCTTTAAGTTCTGTTGCTTCACTGGCTTTCATTTTACCCGCTAAAATCAGCCTCAATTGGCGCCTTCTTAATGCACCATCAAACCTTGCTTGTTCTTCCTCATTCTCGGGTATAATTGCTGGAACATTAACCGGAGTGCCACTTCTATCTAACGCCACAAAAGTATAATAGGCTTCGTTACTTTTAAACTTTTCGCCACTTGGTATATTTTCTGCCCAAACTACAATATGCACTTCCATTGATGTTTTAAATGCCCTTGCAACTCTTGCTTCAAGTGTTACCACGTCACCAAGCAGTATACTTTGCTTAAAACTAACACTATCAACTGATGCAGTTACTGCCAATTTACCACTGTGTTTTTGAGCAGTGATAGCAGCCGCAATATCCATCCAATGCAATAACCTACCACCCATTAAATTATTAAAAGTATTTGTATCGTTTGGTAACACTATTTCATTCATCACAGTTACCGATTGGCTTGTTGTTTTTGATTCGATTGTCATATACTACAAATGTAAGTTAATATTAATGGTATAAAAAAAGAGAGGCTCCTGTTGGAGCCTCTCTTTAAAATGATTTAAACTATATATTTTTAGTTTTTGATTAACTGTTTTGTAATTACAGTATTACCAATATGTAAACGAACCATGTATACTGCTGATTTAGCATTAAACTGATTTTCGTTTAACTCGATAGTATGTTTACCAGCAGTTAAAGTAGTTGCATCTTGTGTGTATACGTTACGACCAATCATATCATATACTTCAATTTTAACAGTTTCTGATTTGTCTAAATCAAATACCACATTTGAAATAGTAGTGAAAGGATTAGGATAAACGTTTAAGTTAACCTTAGTTGCTAAATCTTCATTTAAACCTACTCTTCTATCAATAAATACAGTATCTGTGTAAGCAGCATCACAAGAGTTTTCATCAAGAACAGTTAATGTTACATCCATAATACCTTTCTTGTCAAAAATATGTGTTATAACATTCTTAGAAGTGTTTACTACAGGTGTTCCATCTCCAAAATCCCAAGAATAACGAGCTAAACCGGTTCTGTTTGCAGTAAATGTAACACTATTAGAATTGTTATAATCTTTAGTC
>JAUCCO010000121.1:0-10553 GCA_034676125.1 Bacteroidia bacterium | reverse complement strand
GCTAACATTTTCTTTGCCGAGGCTTCGGCACGGGATTAACCCAACTAAATCAAGTGGTTCGATTTTTCAAATCTTGTATTGATTAATTTGGGTTTAATTGGTTTGAAAACCTTTTTACAGCAGACTTGCTAAGCTTATTTCAACACATCATTATATCGCATCTTTTGAAGAAAAATTGGGGTTAATCTTTATTTGTTTTGGGCTAGTTTTCTACTTATACCAATTGTAATTTTTTTTTCAATTTATTGAATTCCCTTTAAGCGTTGTCTTGGTAAATATGTAATGGTGCAAAATTATCAAAAAAACAGCCCTAATTTAGTTCAGGGCTGTTGTGATTTAATGTATAACGATTTTATTTTGTAAGATTAAATGAAACACAAAGGTTACTCTTCAACGACATTGCAGTCCTATACTTAAGTCCTTTTCCTTTAATGGTAATAACGCCATCGTTATTGGTTACGGTAATACTACCAGAAACTGGAAACAATCCACCGCCAGAAGATCCTGTTCCTGCTCCAAATCCATTAGTTACCACTTCGTTTGCTGAAGGATTGCCTGTAGTGATTAACGTATATGTCCCAGATACAGGAACGGAGTCGCCCTTGAAAGAGAAAGAAATTTCATCTCCACCAGGACCATTTTCATTTGGACCACTAGTAACTTTTCCTTCGAAACTATATCTATATTTGTCATTGACTGGATACGCACCATCGGGAACGCTAGCCTCGGTCATCTGAACTGTTGAAGTCTTGCCGTCTCCATGAATTACAGCCCAAGTGCTATCGGCAACATCTGTGCCTGTACAAATACTTGGGTCATTTGTGGTGTTTGGGGTGGTTGGGCTTTCTTCTTTTTTACACGATGAAACAAATGCGGTTCCAACAATAAGAAGCCCAATTAGTAAGAAATTAATTCTTTTCATTTTTATTATTTTAAAACTCCTACTCGTATGGCTTTTCGGACTTTGCCCCGTTATTTTAAGTGTGTTCTGGTCTCCACTTTTATTGTCAATTTTACAAATTATTTTAAGAACTAATAAAGTCGTCTATTGGTGGTACTAATAATTGTTTGCTGTGTTGTTTAAACTTGCCCATAAATTATATATGCGCTACAATTCCACGCATATCTAAATCAAATATATTAATTTTTGTGACTTAAAAAAGGTGGTGTTAAAACTGGTTTAGATGATGAAAGGGGTGACGGTTTATTTTAGTTGATATGAGAACCATGTTGCAGCAAACTTCCTAAGCTTCTATTAACAAAGGAATAAGTTGCATTTTTTGATAAATAAGTAGCTTTAATCACTATATCTTGTGAAGTAATTTGCTTCTTTTTGATAAATAATCATACAATTATTGTTCATTAATTTCTTGTCTTTTCTTATCAAGTTGTTCACGTAATACATCGTTTTCAGGGTCAGCAAGTACTCGTTTGAATAAATCAGCATAATCGGGATTGTTCCTGTAATAGATGTCGACTAATGTTGAATTGGGAGTCAGAAAGAGCATAAATCCAAATCCACCAATTATAGCAATTCTTCTAAAGATTCTTCTGTAATATTCTATCTTGTTTCGGTAATAGAAAATAGTTGCAAAGACTAATATGATTCCTGTTACTACAAGTCCGGTTAAAAGCTGTAGATCTCCACCTGCCCAAAATTGAAGTTTAAATAAAGCTCCCATTAAAGTTGCAGATAGTGCAAAACCAACTCCAACTGCTCCAATTATTCGTTTTGCATTTGTGTTCTTATATGCCCCATTTTTAAAAATTTCCCGAAGTCGAATACCATTTAAAAGTGCAAAACTTAAATAGTAGAAAATTGATAATGTAGAAAAAGCTATGAAAGTCAAAATACCATTGCCACTTATGTGTAAGATTTTCAGGAATATTGCAAGTATGGCAAACAGTCCAACAATAAGTTCAAATTTTTTCATTGTATTCTTTTATTAATGTTACAAATGTTTTTGCATTTGCTTAGTTACCAATTGCCGAACGATAAATTGTTAGCAATAATAATGATAAAAGTGTATAACAAATACTGAATTTTAGGTTAATAACGACAATAGCGCATGATTGTTTTAGTACCAGTTCTTTTTAGCTGTCAATAAGTTTGTCGACTTGACTTTTTAGCTTGGGAAGCTCTTTACAAACGATTGTCCAAATCAATTCGTCTGAGATATTATCGTAACTATGAATTATTCTATTCCGAGTACCAATAATATTTTTTGCATTTTCTAGTGGAAAATTGCTGTCTGATTTTATGATTCGATTAACAGCTTCACCAATAATTTCAAGATTTCTTTCAACAGCTTTCTTGGTCTTAAATCCTTTTGATAGGCAGAGAAGTCTCTACGTTCGCCAAGAAACTCGAATATTTCTTCAATAGATTGCTAAATGTTGAGCAACCACGTTTTGAAATTAATATCCATAAATCTTAACCTTGGTATTTTCTAGTTGTTCTCTAAAAAAACGATTCTTAATAGCTCTTTCTTCGAGAAGATCAACTTGTCGTTTTAGTAAGTCCTCAAGTTTTGATTTGAGATTATGATATAAATCGGAGTATATAAATGGATCCTTTTCATCAAAGTCGACAACTAGGTCTACATCAGAAGCGGCATTGAAATCGTCTCGAGTCACAGAACCAAAGGCAAAGAGCGACTTTACTCTGTTCTCTTTACAAAGTTCACGAATCTGATCAATCTTCAGGTTTTCAATATGCATGTCCCAATTTAATAAAAAGTCGCCTCTAAACAAGTATTGGCTTCTAACTTTTTTATATGCAACATCTCCTAATTTTCCAATCAGTTCACACCTATTAAATCAAATATATTGTTATTAATTATTTAATAAAACGGATGCTTAGTTCTTGTTTGTAGTGCCTCAGTTTTTTTAAGTTGTTAATGGGTTTATATGGATTCGTCCTCCAACGGCTTTCAATACTTTCATGATAGTTGAAAACTGTGGTTTTGCTCCCTCAGACAAAGCTTTGTATAAGCTTGGTCTGCTCATCCCGGTTTCTTCTGCTATTTTGGTCATCCCAATTGCTTTTGCAATGTGGCCGATAGCAGTAACAATTTCTGCATCATTTCCTTCTTCCAAAACTACATTTAGATATTCGGCAATCATTTCGTTGCTGTCCAAATAATCAGCAATATCAAATTTTGATGTTTCCATTTTTCTATTTGTTTAATTTTTTCCAAATGTCTTTTGCTTTTTCAATGTCTTTTTGCTGAGTTGATTTATCTCCTCCAATAAGTAGGATAATAACTTTTCCATCAATTTCTTTGAAATAAACCCTGTAACCTTTGGCGAAATTAATTTTCAATTCTCTAATTCCATCTCCAACAGTTTCACTGTCTCCAAAGTGTTCGTCTTTTTCTAACTTTTGAAGCCGAACCAAAATTATTGCTTTTGCTCTAAAGTCATTAAGTTTCTTAAACCACTTATCAAATTCGGTCGTCTTTTCAATAAAGTACATTTTTTAAACTGTATTCATTCGGATACGAAAATATAGAAAATAATTCAATCTTGCAATTTCAAGTAGCTTTGTGCACTTACCATTTCATTTTATCAAGAAGCGTATCAAAATCTTCACGTTTATGTAGCCCCGTCCTAAAACAAATGAATAGGCCATTAATTCCTTCTAAGCCATTTTCTCTTGCTTTTGCTATGGCCTTGTTTAATCTAATAAGTTCACTTCGCGAATCATTATCACCTAATTTTTCTAATTCAATAAGTCCTTGATAGCATTGTAAAGCTAATCCTTCAGTTTCTCGTCCGTTAGGAAATTCCATATTTATGATTGTACTTAATAAAGATGGCAAGTCTGTCAAAAAAAATCTATTTGACACTGCAAGTTCATGGAATTCTGAGTTTGGTGGGTATCTTTCCATTAAGATGGATTTCAATTTCTCAACTTTACTTAGTTCTCTATTCGAGTCGGTATATTTATAAAAAATTGACCGACTTAACAACTTAACCTGTTGGTTGTTAGAAATAGCAAAGTCATCCTCGGGTTCATTCGGTTCGGCCTCGAGTTTTTCGAATGGAAATATATAATCATAATACTTTTTAAAGAAGGCGTATTTGGGATGCATATTGTATTTTTTAGCAAATCTTGTATAAAGAATTATGCTTGGAGAAAACAATGCAAGAAGTCCTAGCTTTCCAATAAATACTATAACAGCCAATGAATATAAATCATTATAAATCAAAATGCCGATTGTAGAGAGTGAAATAATCCATTGAAAGAAATTGTGCCCTATTGATAAAAAGAAAGCTTTGTTGAGTCTAGCAAAATATGAATACCAATTAACTATTCCGAGCAAAATGTCAATAGATAAAGGCAATAAAATAATTGTTTTAATTGGAAGCGAATAGAATGAATGATAAATTAAACAAGCACAAAATGTAGTATATGAGGCTATCCAAGGAAGTTGAAACCATAGTTCGACTTCATTTTTTTGTAACTGATTTAAATAAACGTTGTCAAGCAAGTAAGTATTTGCTTCTGCAAATCGTGTCGCCTTTTTATGAATAGTGTCCATGTTTATATTGTGGTTATTGTTTTTGTCCAAAGTATTTATCTTGTTTAAAGCGCCTTAGCATTAAGACTACCTTATTTAAATACACCAAAATTCCCCTCAAATCCTCCAACCCCCTCCCACATATTAACCTCAAATATATTATTAATTACCACACAATAACCCACTGTGGAAAATTGGTTTTAAAAAGGTTAATTACACAAAAGCTTATTTGTTTGTCAATGTGTTATTATGCTTTGCGCTAACTATTAATTGAAAATAAACAACACAAAAAAACTGCCTCCAAAAATATGAAGGCAGCCTTATAAAAAAATTATGGTTTTAGTTTTCTTATTTTTCAGCTACTAGTTTGGCAATTTCTACGCATACATCTACTGCTTTTTGCATGTCTTGCACACTTACGTATTCAAGCTTGCTGTGTATGGCCATTTCGCCTGTAAAAATGTTAGGGCAAGGTAATCCCATAAAACTTAATCTGCTTCCGTCTGTTCCACCTCTAATGTTGGTTATAAACGGATTCAAACCTGCATTTTTGTAGGCTTGTTCTGCTATTTGCATTACATGTGGTTGCTCATCCAAAATCTCTTTCATGTTGCGGTATTGCTCTTTTACTGCAAAGCTAAATGTAGCACCCGAAAATGCATCAATGGCTTTTTGAGCCAACTCGTGTAACATGTTTTCGTGTTCGGCTAATTTTGCTGTTACAAAATCGCGAATAATAAATTGCACTTTGGTTTGTTCTAATCCTCCATTTACAGCTACAGGGTGTACAAAACCTTGGTAACCATCTGTAACCTCTGGTATTAATTTATCGCTTGGCAAACTATTAATAAAATAGGCCGCTACTTTTTGCGAGTTTACCATTTTGCCTTTAGCATAACCTGGGTGTGCGCTAATTCCATTAAAGGTAACTATACATGCATCTGCACTAAAGTTTTCGCCTTCTAAATGTCCGCGTTCCCCACCATCAAGTGTGTATCCAAAATCGGCATTTAGTTTTTTCATATCAGCTTTATCTACACCACGGCCAATTTCTTCATCGGGTGTAAATAAAATTCTAATATCGCCATGTTTAATAGTTGGGTTTTCTTGCAATACTTGTGCAAGGTTCATAATAATTGCAACACCCGCTTTATCATCAGCCCCCAATAAGGTTTTTCCGCTTGCAGTTATTATATCATCACCAATACGTTGGTTTAAATAAGGGTGATTTGTTTTGCTTAAAACTTGTGTGTTATCATCTGGTAAAGTAATGTCGTTTCCATCCCAGTTTTTATGCAAAATTGGTTTTACATCTGTACCACTACAATCTGGCGCAGTATCTACATGGCTGCAAAAACAAACTGTAGCAACTTTTTTATCTATATTAGATTTTACGGTAGCGTACACATATCCGTGTTCGTCCATCTCGGCATCGGTAATGCCAATTTGGTGCAACTCTTCAACCAATATCTTACTTAAGTTTTTTTGTTTTAATGATGATGGGGTAGTTTCAGAATTTGGATCTGCTTCTGTGTCTATTTGTACATAGCGCATTAAACGTTCGGCAACGGTGTAATTCATGTGTGTATATTTTTAAAATGTAAACAATGTATTTAATTAATTCGTATAATTTCGATCACCAAAAATACTACTTCCAACCCTAACTAGGTTACTACCGTGATTAACGGCAACATCATAATCGCTACTCATGCCCATGCTTAAGGTAGTAAAGTGGGCCAAATTTAAAGCTGGATATTGGCTAATGTTTTGTTTTAACTCGTTAAAAAGTGCATGTAAAGTATCAAACTCTTGGGCAATTTGTTTTTTATCATCGGTATTTGTTGCCATTCCCATCAACCCACAAATGCAAATATTTGTAAAGTTATGGGTATGTGCGGCTTCAATAATTTCGTAAACTTCGGCCTGGTTTAAACCAAATTTTGTTTCTTCGTTTGCAATGTACACTTGTAGCAAAACATTAATTATTCGGTTGTTTTTAATACCTTCTTTATTAATTACTTCAAGCAGTTTAAAGCTGTCTACTGCATGTATTAAATGCACAAACGCAGCTATGTATTTTACTTTGTTTGATTGCAGGTGACCAATCAAATGCCATTCGGTATCACTGGGCATTAAAGGTTGTTTGGTAACCAACTCTTGCACCTTGTTTTCGCCAAATGCACGTTGGCCTGCGGCATAAGCCTCTTGCAGCATTTCTATGGGTTTTGTTTTGCTTACCGCAATTAGTTTTACATGGTTAGGTAATTGTTCCCTTATTTTTTGAATATTTGCAGCTATCATATTATAAAAATTCTACATGCAAAAGTATATTTTCATTGCAATTTGTATAGTAATGTTTTCGAGTTGCGGAAATAATACTAAAAAAGAAATGCCAGCCAACCTGTTATCTCAACAACAAATGGAGGCTGTTTTATACGATATGCATTTGGCCGAAGGTGTATTAACGGTTGAACCAAGCAGTGTAGACTCCACCACAAGAAGGGCTTTGGGTTTGTATGATCAAATTTATAAAAAGCACCAAACCAATAAGCAACAGTTTAAAGAAAGTTATATGTATTACACCAATCATCCTATATTGTTGGATAGTGTGTATACCCGAATTATAGAGCGATTAAGTTTACAAGAAAGTATTTTAAAAAAATAATGCCCTACCCAAATCATATTGAACAAAAATTAGAGTTTGACCAAATTAGGCAGCTACTAATAAATAAATGTATAAGCGAAGTTGGTATTGAGTATGTAGGTAAAATGCGTTTTGCCAATAGGTTTGATATCGTTGAAAAAATGCTGTTTCAAACACATGAGTTTAAACGTATTTTAATTGAGGATAATCCTTTTCCGGCCGAGCATTATTATAACATTCAACCATTTTTACGCAGAGCAGCCATTGCCGGAACTTTTTTAATTGAAGAAGAGTTACAGCAAATTAAATTGTTGATGATAACCTTCGCTTCTATTTGCAAATATTTTGAAGATAGAAACGATAAATACCCACATGCAGCAACATTATTTGCAGGTATTGTGTACAATCAGCAAGTGGTAAAATATATTGATCGTATTTTAGATAACGAAGGTTTATTAAAGCCAAATGCATCGCCCGAACTATCAAAAATTACAGGTAAAATACAAGAGCGCGAAAAAGAAGTGCGTAAACGTATGAACCAAATTTTTGAAAAAGCACAAGCACAAGGTTGGCTTGCCAATAGCGGAATTACTTTGCGTGATGGCCGACTTGTGTTACCTGTTTTGGCTGAGTTTAAAAGACAAATTTCTGGTTTGGTGCATGATGAATCGGCAACAGGACAAACAGTGTATTTGGAGCCTGCTGAGATTTTTGAAACCAATAATATTATTCGCGAATTACAGTTGCAATACAAACGCGAACGCGAACGTATTTTATTGGAAGTAACAGATAAATTACGACCAATTTTGCCCGAGCTTGAAAAGTATCTTCAACGCATGGGAATTATTGATTTTATTAGGGCTAAGGCTTTAGTAGCAATTGATATTGATGCCGATATGCCCATGTTAAATAAACATGTTGTGGTGCAACTGGTTGATGCTTTTCATCCGTTATTAAAACTTAGTCACCAAAAGCAAAATTTACCTGTAATACCACTTAGTTTAAATTTAAATAAAGACAGTAGAATATTGGTAATTTCAGGCCCAAATGCCGGTGGTAAATCAGTGGCTTTAAAAACCATTGGCTTGGTGCAATACATGTTGCAATGCGGTTTGTTGGTGCCTTGTAAAAGCCATTCGCAAATGTGTGTTTTTAATGATGTAATGGTTGATATTGGAGATGAACAAAGTATAGAAAATGATTTAAGCACTTATAGTTCGCACCTAAAGCACATGAAGTATTTTACGGAGTTTGCTGATGCCAAAACCTTGTTTTTAATTGATGAGTTTGGTACCGGAACCGACCCGCAATTTGGCGGCCCACTGGCCGAAGCAATTTTAAACAGGTTAAACCTTAAAAATGCATTTGGAGTAGTAAATACACATTACAGTAACTTAAAGAATTTTGCAGGAAACACAAGGGGTTTGATTAATGCCCGCATGTTGTTTGACCAAGATAAATTGCAACCTTTATATAAATTAGAAATTGGTCAGCCAGGAAGTTCGTATGCTTTTGAAATTGCACAAAAAACTGGTTTAAGTGATGCGATAATAAGTTATGCTAAAAATAAAGTTGGCGATAAACAAAAACGTCTTGATGATTTATTGATTGAACTTGAACGCGAAAAAAATCATGTAAACGAGTTAAAGAAAAGGTTTGAAGAAAAAGACATCAAAACCAAACAATTGATGGAAGAGTACGACAAGCTAAAAACTGATTTAGAAACCAATAAAAAGGCACTAATTAACAAGGCTAAGCAAGAGGCATTAGCCATTATAAGCGAAGCCAACAGCCGCATAGAAAATACCATTAGAGAAATTAGGGAGAAAAAAGCCGATTCGGATACGATACGAAAGGTGAGGAGTGAAATAAAACAAGAGGTTGAACAACTTAAAAATGATTCGGCAACCAATCAACCTATTCATCAACCCAAACCAGTAAAAGTACTTAGTGGTAATAATTTGCCTTTAATAGTTGGGGCTAATGTTAGGCTTGATGGGCAAATTGTGGACGGACAAGTTATTGAGCTTAGAAAAAACAAAGCATTGGTAGGTTTTGGCGATTTACAAAGTTGGATAGATACGGATAAACTTACCGTAACGCCTGTAGTTAAAAGTAAAACCATAAAACAAGTAAGCGCTAACTATGATTTAAATAGTAAGATGCAAAACTTTAAAAGCGAATTAAACATTATTGGAGTGAGGGGCGAAGAGGCCATGAAAATGCTTCAAGATTATATTGATGATGCTTATTTATTAGGGTTTAAACAAGTGCGTATTGTGCATGGCAAAGGTTATGGAATTTTGCGAAAAATGGTTCGCGAGTATTTAAAAGCAACCAAACAAGTAGAATACATTACTGACGAAATGATGGAATTAGGTGGTGATGGTGTAACGCTGGTAACGCTTAGGGTTTGATTTTTTTTGGCTAGTTGAACTTCGAATGCTAAATGTTAGCAGAAATGTTAATCTGGCACTACAAATATATTAGTTCTAAAAAAAATGTACCTTTCGCAATTATTAATAAAATGGAAGACAAAATATTTATATCGCCTAAGCTAATTGGTTCTCGATTTGAAGACCATACCTTGCCGGTAAATATTTTAGAGGATTTTACTGCACTTGAAGAGTTATTGATAGAAGTTGCAAAAGAGATTTATTTAAGTGAAAATATTAATAGAAAACGTGTTCCAAAAGGGTTTTCAGATGGAGTATATTTAAAGCTTGTTGAGATTGGCGAAGGTAGTTCAATAGCCAAGTTTGCTATTGCAAGTGCTATCTCATTAACCTCAAGCCTACCATTAGAAAACTTAAACAACTTTGCATACTTTGAAAAAGCAAAGGATAAAATTGTTTCAATAATTGAGTCTGCAAATAATGGTGAAATATCTCAAGAACAAGACTACAGGCTAATTTCCTATTTTAATAAAATTGGAAAAAATTTATTAGAGGATGAATCTATTGATTTTGGATATGACTATGCTTCGAAAGTAAGTTCTAATGCAGTTTTAAACAAAACTATTAGAAAAAAACTATTGTTATCTGGCGAACAAAAAACGGAGTATTCAGGCAGTATAAAGTTATTTGCTTTAATTCCCGAAATCGACCAAAAAAATAATACTTTTCAAATTATAACAGAGTTTGGAAGCATTAAGTGCCCGCTAACTGAAAACATAAAAGATACTGTATTTATTGCTTTTAATGAGTATAAAAATAATACATACATATCATTAAAAGGAACAGCTCTCTTCAATTGGAATGATAGAATTCAAGAAATTACCGAAATCGAATCTATGGACGTTTTAGATCCACTTGACGTTTCACTTCGTATAAACAATCTATTAAAACTAGAAAATAATTGGTACGAAGGGCATGGGAAAGCTC
>JAUCCO010000120.1:0-10680 GCA_034676125.1 Bacteroidia bacterium | reverse complement strand
CCAAGTTAGTTTTTTATTAGGAATCAACTTCTTGCAAAAGTCGCCTAGCGATGGTAAACGCGTATTTAAAAACCTTACTAATATACGCAAAGACAATAAATCGGCATTTATGATACATGCCGGAAATCAAATATATATTGATGCTCCTGGTCAGCGTGAAGCCATAGAAGCTACACATTATGTAGATAAATATAACACTGTTTACAAGATGCGTGAGGCACAGGAGTTTTTTAGTCGAGTTGCAAATTATACTGCTATAAACGACCATGAAATTTATTTCAAATACGGCCAAGATGTAGAGTATGACTACAAACCAGCTTCGTATTATTTGTTAGAAGCATTGCCCGCCTACCACAATTACCAGCATTTGCGCAACCCGCATACTTTTGGTAAACAAAAACTATATTACAGCTATAATTATGCTGGTAGTGCCTTTTTTGTGATGGATGTGAGGCTAGAGCGCCTTATGTTTGGCAAACGCCAAATGATAAGTGAGGAGCAAATGGATGCATTTAAAACCTGGATATTAGAAAATAAAGACGTAGCTAAGTTTGTGGTTACACCAGTACCGTTTATTGCCATTAAAGAAACCTATTTTAGCGAATATTGGAGCTCAGAAACTTATTTGCATCAAAAAGAAGAGATCTTAAACTTTATAAAAGTCAACAATATTAATAAGCTGGTGTTTTTAACTGGCCAAGGTAATGCATCATTACACAGTACATTAACCATTAAAAATCAGACTGAAGAACCTATTGTTTTACACGAATTAATGTGTGGTGCCTTATCTCATTACGAAGCGGCCATTTGTAATTATGATGATTTTATTTGGTATCAAAAACAACGAAAAGTAGATTTGGAATATGAGTACCATTTAAAAAGTGGCAATGGTGAAAAAGATCCAAGTGTAATGAGTATTTCGCTTGAAGATGGCGTGCTTAATTATACCGCCTACTCTACTAGGTATGTTTTGGATGATGATGAAATGCCCCCAATAATCTTATCAGGAGCCATAAATTTATAACGCTTAAAACTGCGTTTTTATAACACGGCTTCCTACCAACTCATCATACTTAAACTGGATATTTTTGTGGTAAACCAGTATTAAATATTCGTTTTCTGTTTGTGAGTGCGAGCCTTCTATCATCGTATCATCAGCCTTGCCTTCGGCATTTGTACTTGCATATTTATACTCGTAGCGGCCTTGCTTAAGTTGCACATCTAACTCGTACCTAGACCTGCCCTTGTTGTACCACATTTTATACTCGGGCAACAAACGCCAATCTGTAAACTCGCCATAAACATATACATCTTCATTTAACTGACTTAAACTTAATAAGTAAAAGGTGATGTAGGCATAATCTCCGTCAATGTCACTATTTTGGCCATCTTTATTGGCAATTACTCGCTTACCATTATAATCAATGTAACTAAAGTATTGTTTACTGCTGCGCGGTTCTTCGTAGTTTAAAAAACAATGGTAAACCGTATCTAAGGTTTTTGCCCTCACATTTTGACTAAACTGACGAAGACTTCTGATATCAAAAAACCTAAACTCATTTCCACCTGCAAATAAGGTTTGATCATAGTAATTATAATCAAGCACATTATTGTTTACAAACAATGGTTTTAATCCAGCAATGGTATTATCCCAACGGCCATTTTGCATCAACACTACATTTACATCTCTGTATGGGTCGGGTATATTAAATCCAGTATAATTAACGCTAAAACCCACTTCCTGCTTGGTGTAACGGTACTGCGCCAATGTTGCTGGCTTGGCTACTCCATCAATAGAAACAGCAGGATTTAAAATCATCATCCTACGTGTTACTACTAAATCATCTTCATCAAAATTTTGATAAACTTTAATTAAATAATTACCCGCAAAAATGGGTTTTATGTTTTCGTTTGGCAACAACACATTGTAATGCACATACTTTACATACGTATTTGTAGAGTATTTAAAATCGTTAATATTATCAAAAGTTAAACCCCTTAAATACTCGTTTGCGTTTAAGTTGGTCGGGTTCCAATTGGCATCACAATGAACTAGTGTGTATTGAAAATATTCATTTTTATTGCCTAAAATGTCAAAGCTTAACTGCAGCTGATCGTTGCTATTTAAAGCAATAATTGGATACCTGTCTTCGGTACCAGCTTTGGTTAACATTACTGTTTTTACACGATTATCATATATCTGATTTTCGTATTTAAGCTCGGCAGCATGCAGCAAAACACTACAAAACAGGGCAATTGAAAATGCTATTTTTTTAATCATAATTAATTGTTTTGTTCTAACTCCATTATTTGCTCAAAAAGTTTTTCGTATTGTGTTTCTAATACTGTTAGTTCCTTTTTTAACAACTCGTATCCGGTATTAATTTCTTGAGCTTTCTGTGTGTTTTGCATCAAGTTGGTATCCAAAAAATGTTGCTCTGTTGCTGTAATTTTTGTTTTTAAATCACCCATTACCTTCTCTACACTTGCAAAGTCTTTTTGCAATTGTTGTAATTGGTTACTGTTTGGTTTGATGGTATTTTTATCCGCTTGTTTTTCTTTTTTAACCTTTGGCATACCTATCGAAGCCTTTTTATCATTTGCATCTTGAAGCTTTTTGATGTCCTCTTGCTTCTTGCGCCAATATTCATACTCATCATAAGTGCCTAAGTATTCTTTTATTTCTCCATCCTCAATCCACCAAATTTTATTGGCAATTTGCGATACAAAATACCTATCATGTGATACAACTACAAAAGTGCCTTCGTAATTTTGTAATGCTTGAGTTAAGATATTTATAGAGCGCATATCCAAGTGATTGGTAGGCTCATCTAAAAGCATGAAGTTTGCCTCTAATAAAAGGGTTCGCGCCAATGCGACACGTGCTTTTTCGCCACCACTAAGTACTTTAATCTTCTTAAATACTTCATCATTGGTAAACAAAAAACAACCTAAAATGGTACGCAATTCTGTTTCACTTTTACCCGAGCCATGCTGACGTAACTCATCAATAATTTCGTTTTCTAGGTTTAATGATTCAAGCTGATGCTGCGCATAAAATGCTTCAATAATATTATGTCCTCTTACAATTTCACCTTCAAATGGCTCGGCTCCAGCAATCATACGTAATAAGGTTGATTTACCTTTTCCGTTTGCACCAATTAATGCAATTTTATCACCCCTAACTATTTCTCCTGTGGCATTTCTTAAAATCTCAATATCAGGAAACGACTTAGATGCTTCTTGAATTTCGGCAACCACCTTACCCGATTGCACACTAACCCTAAAGTCTATATTTATCTCGGCATTATCATCCTCTGGCACTTCTATCCTATCTAATTTTTCAAGCAACTTAACCCTACTTTGTGCAGCGGTGGCCTTACTAGCTTTAGCCTTAAACCTATTAATAAAGTTTTCTTGCTGTTTTATAAACTGTTGTTGGTTATCAAATTGGCGTTGTTGCAAATCCATACGTTCCGATTTAGACTCTAAATAGAAACTATAATTGCCACTAAACTCATTAATTTTTTGCATGCTTACCTCTACAATTTTGGTAACCATTTTATCTAAAAACTCCCTATCATGCGAAACCACAATTACAGTTCCATTATAATCTTTTAAGTAGTTTTCAAGCCACTCAATTGTTGGTAAGTCCAAGTGATTGGTGGGCTCATCAAGCATAAGTAACTTAGGGCTTTGCAGTAAAAGTTTAGCCAACATTACACGCATACGCCATCCACCAGAAAACTTTTTGTATGGCTGTTGTAATTGTGCAGTAGTAAATCCTAATCCTTCTAAAACTTTTTCGCATTTATGATGAATGCTATAACCATCCAATGCATCAAACTCGGTTTGTAAGTTGCTTAATTTATTTAGTACTTCATCGCTATAATCGGTTTCCATTATTTTAAGTACTTTTTCTATTTCAATCTCTAAATCGAGCTGACGTTGAAAAGCACTCATGGCAACTTGTAAAATAGATGCTTCTGTTTCAAAACTTAACTGATCTTGGTTTAAAAAACCAATAGTTAAATCACGTGGCTTTGATATGTTTCCTTCAGTAAGTTGGTATTCACCATTTATTACACGTAACAAGGTTGATTTACCTGTTCCGTTCATTCCTATTAAACCTATGCGTTCGTTTGGTTTAATGTGCCAATTTGCGTTGCGGTATAAAAATCGTCCGCCAAATTCAAATCCTATATCTGTTAATGCTATCATTTTTTTGTGGCGCAAATATAGTAGAATCTGCACAACCATTAACTATAAAATGCACAGCAACAATATATTTATTTAATCTAAACATTTTTTTAACTAAAAACTTGCAAATCATTAATAATAACAAGTAATTTAGGGCTGTATTTAACTACATAATTTATGCTATACCCCAGCTCTATTAAATCTAAATTACCTAAAACAGGCACGTCTATTTTTAGTGTAATGAGTACATTGGCAAACCAACATGATGCTATAAATTTAGCACAAGGTTTTCCTGATTTTGATTGTAACCCTAAACTTGTAGAACTTGTAAATCACTACATGAAAGCGGGTTTTAACCAATACGCACCTATGCCAGGCGTGATGAACCTGAGAGAAAAAATTGCTGAAAAAACACAAGCATTATACAGTGCTATTTATAATCCAGAAACCGAAATCACCATTACACCTGGTGGCACACATGCTTTGTATGCAGCCATAAGTGCATTTATTGGCGAAGATGATGAAGTGGTAATTATTGAACCATGTTATGATAGTTATTTACCTGCAATTAAGGTAAATGGCGGCCGAGCAGTGTTTTCAGATTTAAAATATCCAACGTATAAAATTGATTGGGATGAGGTAAAAAAACTAATTACCTACAAAACTAAAATGATTATTATTAATACGCCACACAATCCTACTGGTACAACATTAAGTGCTCAAGACATGCAAAGGCTTGAGAAGATTTTAAAAAACAGTGAGATAATTGTGTTAAGTGATGAGGTGTATGAACATATAATTTTTGATGGCGTTGAGCACCAAAGTGTAGCCCGTTATCCTAAACTTGCTGAACGAAGTATTATTGTATCATCATTTGGCAAAACTTACCACACCACAGGTTGGAAAATGGGTTACGTATTAGCACCAGAAAATTTAATGGCTGAGTTTAGAAAAGTGCATCAGTTTATGTGCTTTAGCGCAAATACACCCGTACAATATGCCCTTGCCGATTTTTTAAATGATAAAGATGCGTACTTACAATTGGCTGCTTTTTACGAAGAAAAAAGAAATTATTTTCAGCAATTGGTTAAAGGAAGTAAGTTTAAATTGATGCCATGCATGGGTTCTTATTTTCAATTACTTAATTACGGCAAAATAACACAAGAAAAAGACACTGATTATGCGGTAAGGTTAACAAAAGAGTTTAAAATTGCATCAATACCTACTTCGGTTTTTTATCATAAAAATACAGATAACAATGTATTGCGTTTTTGTTTTGCTAAGAAAAACGAAACCCTTGAAAAAGCTGCTGAAAAACTACATAAAATATGAGCGAATTAAAAGTTGCAACCATACAAACAGCAACAGTTTGGGAAGATATAGATGCTAACTTAAACCTGTTAACACAAAAAATTACCAGCATTAATACGCCTGTTGATGTAATAGTTTTACCAGAGTTATTTACCACTGCGTTTACCATGAATACAAGCCTAGCCGAAAAACCTGATGGCAAAACAATGCAATGGATGGAACAAATGGCCAAGCAAACAAATGCGGCAATTTGTGGTAGTGTAATGATGAATACCAAACATAATGATGTGTACAACAGGCTAATTTGGATGAACCCAAATGGCACATACATTGCATATAACAAGCACCATTTATTTAGCATTGGCAGCGAGCATAACCATTACAAAGCAGGCAACGAGCAAGTGATAATAAACTATAAAGGTTTTAATATTAGGTTACTTATTTGTTTTGATTTACGTTTTCCGGTTTGGATTCGCAGAACAGAAAAACTAAATTATGATGCTATTTTTATAGTAGCAAGTTGGCCAGAAAAACGTGCTGAACATTGGAAAATTTTACTTCAGGCAAGGGCTATAGAAAACCAAAGTTATGTAGTGGCTGTTAACCGAGTTGGGGTTGATGCAAGTGGAATAAACCATAGTGGCGAGTCATCTATTATTGCACCAACAGGAACTATAATTTACCAAAAATCAACCCTAGAAGAAGTTGCTATTAATACCTTGATTTTAGAAAATGTGCATCAATACCGAAAAGAGTTTCCGGCTTTTAGCCATGCTGATAAATTTACCATACAACTATAACTATAAAAATTTCATCCTATTAAAATACCAAGATTCTATCATGAAAAAACAACTAACTTATATTTTAGCCCTAGCAGCATGTTTTGTTTTAAATAACTCACCACTTTTAGCACAAAAAAACAGCAAAACCAAAACAGTACAAAAACCTGAAATTACTAAAGGAGCATTATTTTTTGAACGAACATTTATAAGTGTTGGCCCGCTTGAGGATAAAGCAGAGCCTGTTGAAGTTGTTTTTAAATACAAAAATATTGGCAAAGGCAGTGTTACCATATCTAACATTAAAACAGATTGTAATTGCTCGCAACCAAGTTGGGATAAAAAACCGATTGCCTTTAACCAAAGTGGAGAGTTTGTTATAAAATTTTATACCACCGGATTAAGCGGAAATCAAACCAAAACTATTACGGTTTTTTGTGATGGTGAACCAAATGTTTATTACCTTAAATTTTCTGCTTATGTTAATGATGTAAATGCAAGAATGGCAAAAACATATCCAGCTAAGCAGGGTAATATTTTGTTTGATTCATACGAAATTAAGTTTCCTAAAATAACGCCAGATAAAGTAGACTCTGCACAACACTCCATGTTTAATCCTACCAAAAAAGATATAAAAATATTTAAAGTAGAAGCACCAAAACACATTACTGTAATTAATAGTAAAGATATCATACAGCCAAACACTGCTGTTGGTTTTAAATTTATTTATAATGCTAAAGTGGCAAACGATTACGGTTTAAGACTTGATGAAATTATTGTGCATACTGATGATAGTTTAGTGCCAGATAAAAAGTTTTTGGTACGTGCCACAATTGTGGAGGATTTTGAAAAGTTAACTCCGAAAGAAAAAGCAAATCCACCCGTGTTTTTTGCCATTACTCCTGTTGTAGATTTAGGAATAGTGAATATACAAACAACACACAACGCAACCTTTACAGTAACAAACAAAGGAAAAACGCCATTATACATTCGAAAAATTTCATCATCGTGTGGATGCGCTACAACCGATTTTGATTACAGCAAACCCATTAAAAAAGGAAAAAAAGTAAACATTTTAGTTAAATATAATACCAATTACGATATTGGAAATGTGGAGAAACAAATTAGTTTAATAACCAATACACCTGCTCAAACCTCTCAAACCTTAATATTAAAAGCCAATATAGTTTATACCAGACTAAAGTAACTAGCGTTTGATTTTTTTATAGATGAATATTTAATTTGTAACAAAAAAATAATCAAAAATGAAGACTAAACTAAGTTTAATTGCATTAGGATTTGCCAGCGGAATTGCTGGTGCAGCAAGTTTTTATTTATTACTGCCAAATAGGGTTGTTTTTACGCAAGCAAATAATGCAACAACCAATACCGAAAGTATTTATAGCCAAGCAGATTACAAAGCTACTAAGGCAGCGAGTAGTGATGATATGATAAAAGCATCTGCCATTACCACACCTACAGTAGTATTTATAAAAACAATTAGCAACCAACAAGTATCAGACCCTAATTATGACTTTTGGTCGGCATGGGATTTTTTTGGCAGACGTGGGCCTGTAACAAGTTCGGGCAGTGGGGTAATAATTAGTGCCGATGGATATATTGTAACCAACCTACATGTGGTAAAAGATGCCGATGTAATTGAGGTAATAACCAACAACAACAAACACAGTTATAAAGCAAAAGTAATTGGTACCGATGGTTCTACTGATTTGGCCTTATTAAAAATTGAAGGCAAAGGAATGCAACATATTGTATGGGGAAATAGTGATGATGTAAAGATTGGCCAATGGGTATTGGCAGTTGGTAATCCGTTTAACTTAACCAGTACTGTTACGGCAGGTATTGTAAGCGCAAAAGGCCGTAATATTAATGTGGTTAATAACCGTTTTCCGATAGAGAGTTTTATACAAACCGATGCGGCCATTAACCCCGGCAATAGCGGTGGTGCATTGGTAAATACGAGTGGAGAACTTATAGGAATTAATACTGCAATTGCATCAAATACGGGTGCATATAGTGGTTATGGATTTGCGATACCATCAAACCTAGCACAAAAAATTGTACGCGATTTAATAGAGTATAGTGAAGTGCAACGTGGTTTTACTGGCATGGACATTAAGGATGTAGACGCAGCACTTGCAGAAAAACTAAACATTAATAATAATTTAGGTGTGTATGTGCAGTATGTATTACCTAGCGGACCAAGCGAAAATGCCGGTATTAAAAATGGTGATGTAATTATAAAAGTTAACGGACGAGAAATAGAAAGTAAAGCGTTTTTTGATGAGCAAATAAGCTACTACCGACCTGGTGATAAGGTTAAAATTACTTTACTAAGAGCTGGCAAACAATTAGACATGTATGTGAAGCTTTTTAATAGAGAAGGTAATACTGAAATTACCCGCAAGCAAAGTGTTACATCAAATGTGTTAGGGGCTGATTTTACAGTAATATCAAAAGTTGAAGCCGAGAAATACAATATAATTTCGGGCATTAAAATTAGCAATATTAAAAATGGAAGTATCAGAAATATGGGCATTCCTGAAGACTTTATTATTACCACTTTTAATAAAAAAGCTTATACAAAAGCAGAAGACTTAATTAAGGACTTAGAAACCACACGCGGCCAATTGCTTTTAGAAGGAATTTATGCAAATGGTAGCCGAGGATTTTATTCATTCTACTCCTACTAAATTTCAACTAATTTATAATTTTAATATAACGGTTTATTGGCATTCAATAAGCCGTTTTTTTTGTGATTAATTTCACTCCAGTGTTATCTAACTTAACAATGCTAACTAATTAATGGCAAAAGTGCGACACGCCAATCAAGTTCATGAAAAAAACTAATAAACTGACAAGCAGTAATTAACACAAAACAATTCAAATTTAATGTCGCAATTAAAAATTATTCTTTTACTTGAAAACTTAATTAATCCTTAAAATATAATCAATAAACATGCATCAAAAAAAACAAGCTGATTTCTTTAGTCAAAAAAGACATTTATCGTATTCAATTTTAAACAATTAAAACAAAACATATGAAAGTAAAACTACAAAAACAAGTCAGGCTACTGCTAATGCTAGCATTAACCTTTTTAGGCCTATCCAGTAGAGCACAAATTAATGTGCAAATTGGTACAGGAACAGGGATTCAATCATCCATGGGTCAAACACCTTATGGTACACTTTACGAAGATGGTAAAGTACAATACCTCATCTCTAAAGCTGAATTAAATGCACTAAATATTAGGGCAGGGCAAATTGGTTCCTTGGCATTTAATATTACCACAGTTTCTACCCAAACATTAAGCGGGTTTACCATTAAAATGGCAAACACAACTGCAACTGCACTTAGTGCGTATGTTACGGGTAGTTTTACCACTTGTTACTCTGCAGCAACTCCTGTTGCACCAGTATTAGGTTGGAACACCTACAACTTTACAACACCATTTGTTTACAACGATCAAGGTAATATTGTGATAGAAGTTTGTTTTGATAATGCTGCTTGGACTGGTAATTATGAAGTTCAGGCAAGTACTACTCTTTTTAACTCTGTATTTGGCACTTACCAAGATGCTGGTTCGGGTTGTGCAGCTGGTAATTTAGCCAACAGCGGTGGTGTATCTACAAATAGACCAAACATGCGCGTTAATTATCTGCCAAATAATTCAGGTAATAACATTGGTGTAATGTCAATCGATTCTCCTACAACATTCTGTTCTAACTTACAACCTATATATGTTACTGTAGGTAATTTTGGTGGAAACACTGTTAGTGGTTTTGATGTAAATTGGTCAGTTAATGGCGTATTACAAACTCCACTTTCATCTACTGCCACACTTGATACAATTGGAGGTGCTAATCCTAGTACATTACAATTATTATTAGCAAACTATAACTTTCCGTCAGGGATATCTACATTATTAAGGGTATGGACATCTGGACCAAACTATCAAACAGATACTGTACCCGATAATGATTCTGCTTCGGTAGTTAAATCACTTTCAATGACTGGTACATATACCATTGGTGGCGCACCTGGTGCTAACAATTTCCCTACAATAGATTCTGCAATTAATAAATTAGCTTTATCAGGAGTTTGCGGACCGGTGGTATTTAACGTAGCGCCTGGTACATATACCAGAACTACTACCATTACTGTTCCTAATATTGATGGTACAAGTAACATTAACACAATAACATTTGATGGTGGCAACAAAAACACCTGTATTTTTACAGGCTCAATTGCATCTTCTCCTATTGTAAATTTATATGATGTTAAACATACTACGTTTAAAAACTTTACGGTTCAAAACCTGTCTATAACAACACCAGTTGGTATAGCAGTTACAGGTACAGCATCAAA
>JAUCCO010000119.1:0-10888 GCA_034676125.1 Bacteroidia bacterium | reverse complement strand
TGGTAAATACACCCGTTCAAGAGCATGTAAATATCAACCAATTAATGTCGATGAATACATTAAATCAGGGTATTCATAACTTTAACTTTAGGTTTAAAGACAATGCCAATTTATGGAGCAGTGTTTCTAGTAATTTCTTTTACAAAACAACCGCTCCCGAAGTTAACTTAAATCCTAAAATAATGGCTTACGAGTATTGGATAGACAATGATTATGCGAATGCCGTTTTGGTAAATACACCCGTTCAAGAGCATGTAAATATCAACCAATTAATGTCGATGAACACATTAAATCAGGGTATTCATAACTTTAACATTAGGTTTAAAGACAACGCCAATTTATGGAGCAGCGTATCTAGTAATTTCTTTTACAAAACACCTTTGCAAATTGTAACACAAAACATGATTACAGCTTACCGTTATTGGGTTGATACAAGTTTTGCAAAAGCGGTAAATATAAATTTAACTCCCATTCAACAAATAAACTTACTTAATAATGTAGATTTTACTAAATTGTCTAAAGGCATACATGAAATTCATTATCAATTTAAAGATACGATGGGTTTGTGGAGTGTTGTAATTGTTGATTCATTTAATAAAGTAGCGTTGCCTATTGCAGATTTTAACTATAGTGTTGTTCAAAATTGCGATTCAACAATCATTGTTTTTTCTGATAAAAGTATTGATGGGGATACCTATTTATGGGATTTTGGAGATGGAGATACAAGCACCTTGGCAAATCCTACACATGTGTTTTTATTGCCAAATATTTATCAAGTAAGTTTAACCATTACCGATACTTTATCGGATAAGGATAGCACCTTGATTGTTCCAATTACCATTAATTCATTACACACAACTGCTAATATTACAGATACCGTTTGTAATAGTTATATAGCACCCGATGGACAAACACATACCACTTCCGGAATTAAGACTGCTACCATAAAAAATACTATTGGTTGCGACAGTATAATTACCATTAATTTAACGGTACTAAAAAGCACCTCAAGTACTATAATAGAAAATGCTTGTTACAGTTACACTGCCCCTGATGGACAGGTATACACTACATCGGGAGTTAAAACGGCCATAATACCAAATGCTGCTAATTGCGATAGCACCATTACAATTAATTTAACCATTAACACGGTTGATACTGCTGTTACCAAAACTGGAATAATATTAACAGCAAGAGTTACAGGAGCAGCCTACCAATGGTTAGATTGTAATAATGGATTGGTTGCATTAATTGGCGAAACCAAGCAATCGTTTACAGCAACCCAAAATGGTAGATATGCAGTAAAAATTACACAAAACAATTGTTTGGATACTTCGGCATGTTTTGAAATTACAAACGTAGGTGTTGTAAAAAATACAATTAGTAATGATATTGTGGTTTACCCTAACCCAACCATTGGAGTGGTTACCGTAAATATGGGTAAGGCATTTGCTGATTTTACTGTTACAATACACGATTTAAATGGAAAATTAATTAGTCAATCTGCTTATAAAAACACCCAAATGTTTAATGTTACTATAGATGGTAATGCAGGTGTTTATATGCTAAAAATTAATGCAGGTAATAATAGCGCAATTATTAGATTGATTAAAAAATAAGTTTTTAATCATCGGTTTTTTATTTTAAAAAGGAGTACTTGTATAACAACAAATACTCCTTTTTTTTTAAATTATTACTAGCATTAAACTACCTAATTATTGTTTATGGGGTTTGAAAATAGTATTTGCAAAAGCCAAGGTTGCTTCTGCTAAATTGCCATTACAAATTGTCATCAATAAAATTATATTTGAATGTTGATGAATTTATTGTTGTTTTTAAATGAAACATTAAATGAAATCTCTTGCCCAACTGTATAAAAGATGCTGTTTTGATTATTCATAGTGGTAGAACTGTTTGATTGGGCAAGGCTACCCGAAAGTTTTCATAAAAATATAGAAGCACAGCACGAGGTATTATACACCAATGCTGCAATGATATTAAACGAACCGAGTGACGAATACCAAAAGAAAGATAGCTAATGAGTGATTGCAAAACAGATAAGTAGTAGGATATGGTAACTTTCCAATGAGGCCATGATTTACCTATTCAAACCCTAACTTCGTTTGACGACAAAATAGAACTTAACCTACAAATTTACTCATGTCAAATGCTTTGTTTGTCTTTACTTTCCCTTAAAAGCACCCTTGTTTACCCCTTAATTTATTAAATGCAAACTTTTAATTATCAATAATTAACATAGTAATAATTCCTAATTTAATCCCTAGTTTTCACTAAATTTTCACCCATTTAGGGGAACGGCTATTACCTATATTTTTTATTTTTCCTCTCATTTGCTGCAAAATATTTTCAATTTTTTTCTTACGTTGTATATCATTCATGTAGTCGGGTAATTTATCCAATAATAGCCTATTAATCTCTTCCCTTGTTGCAAATTTGTGGTTATCAATATGCTTTAAAATAAATGAAATTAGCACTTCTTTGTCTAAGCCCTTATTACGGGTATATTCCGCCTTTTGATTAGTAATATCGGCTATTTGAGCTGGGATATAGAAGTTTGGCTTTCTACCTTCAATAAAACCTCTCTTCTTTAATAATTTGGCGGCATCATCAGTTATAGTGTGTTTTTTTTGTACTTTATCTAAAAGTACCACCTCTATCATACTTAAATCATCCTTACGCTCAATCAGTAGTTTAGAATAATTTTCATCAATGCTATGTCCGTATATTTCTAGAACTACTTCATTTCTTTTTGATTTTGAATAATCGGGCAATGGAAAATAGCGCTGCCTTTGGCTCTTAAACATTTTATGGATACCAAAACCTAAACTATCAATCATGTTTAAATTTACCATTGCATCCTTGCTTTCTGTTTTTAAACTTAAAAGTAGTACCTTCTATTTGATGTGTGTTATTATTGATGCCAAAAACTAAATAACCAAAAGCTTGATTGTTTGTGCAAGCAGCATTTGAAATGGCAGAAATATATTTACCAAGTTTTTCATTGGTAGTAGCGTTTCCAGATTTAAACTCTACCCATTCGTTTTCCTTAGGTAAAGCTCTTAATTCGTCAATCAATAATACTAATTCTTCATTTTTCATTATTAAACTACCTTCCAATGTGAATTAAATAAACTTTGTAATGTTGTTTTAAACGTTGTTCTAATCTATCGAGCAATTTATCTATTCGGTTTTAAATATCATATTCGTTCTTATATTGTTTGTTCAGCTCCTCTGCAAACTTCATTTCTTAGCGCTTTATTACTCACTTCCCTTTTAAGTTCTGCATATTTTTGTGAAATAACCATTCCCGTTTCTATGGTTTTATCTAAACTCACTTTATCTGCCAATAATGCACCTTTTGATAATGGAGATTGGAAAGCAAATAATGCCACATCAATCTGATGAGGATTTAAGTCTACTTGTGCATCAGCAAGCTAGGCAGTGAATTTCTGTAAGCTGTTTGCAGCATAACGTCTTGTTAATTCGAAAGCAAAATATTTAGCCTGGTAGGGGATTAAATTGCTTACTTTTTTTAGTTTTTCGACTAGTGTTATTTATTTATTTATTTTGCAAATGGTCTATCAAAACAAATATAGAATAATAATAGTATTCTGAAATATTACAGATGAAAAACTTTGTATTTCTTTATCTCAATGCCTTTCGGCAATAGAATATCGAAATTACAACCCAATCCCCCTAAAAATTCCCTTACCCCTTAATCAACTCTTTAGCAGCAGCAAGTACTTTTTCTGATGGGTTTTCGCCATGCAACATGCGTGCTATTTCTTCAACCCTTTCGTTGGCCGATAAGGTTTTAATATAGGTTTGGGTGGTGTTGGTGTCGTTGTTTTTGTACACCAATAAGTGGGTATCGGCTTTGCCCGCAATTTGTGGTAAATGCGTAATGGCTATTACTTGGTGTTTAGCTGCATGTTGTTTCATTACATTGCTTACTTTCATGGCTGCTTCGCCACTTATACCCGTATCAATTTCATCAAACACAATGGTTGGTAAAGCTACTTTATCGCTTATTAACGATTTTATACATAACATTAATCGGCTTAACTCACCACCGCTGGCTACTTTGCCAATAGGTTGAAAATTGGAGCCCTTATTGGCTGCAAACAACAAATCTATTTGATCTATGCCATTGGTATTAAAGTTATCGTTTAGTATGTGGTGTTCAATTTTTATGTTAGCATCGGCCATTTGCACCTGGGCCAACAATTCGTTTACACGTTTTTCTATTTGCGGTATGGCCTTAATACGGTTATCACTTAATTGTTTGGCTTGTTTGCGTAACTGCAGTTTTAGTTCCTGTAAATGCTGTTGTGTTTTTATAATATCATCGCTTAGCGAACCAATATTATTTAGCTTTTGTTCCACTTCCATTTTAAAAGCAATCAACTCGGTATTGTTGGTTACGCGGTGCTTTTTTTGCAGGTTAAATAAGGTTTGCAAGCGGCTATCAATACGTTCTAACTCTTCTGGGTTTGCTTGTGTTTGTTCGGTAATGGTTTCTAATTCGGCAGCAATGTCATTAAGTTCAATCATTGCCGAGTCAATTCTTTTTACCAACTCTTGTAAACTTGGGTGATGTTTTGCATCATTGGTTAAATTGGTTTTAATATTTCTTAATGCTTCAATTACACCTTGTTCATCGGTGTTTAATGCACTGTATGCAACACCCGTACTTTGTTGTATTGATTCGGCATTGCTTAATATTTCCAATTGTTTTTCAAGCAACTCTTGTTCATTTTCTTGCGGATTTGTTTCGTTTAATTCGTTTAAAATAAACTGTAAATAATCTTCATCCGTTTTTGCTTTTGCTTCTTTATTTATCAGTTCGGCTAGTTGTTTTTCTACAACTTTATACTGCTTAAAATTTTGTTTGTAGCTTTCTAAATCGGTGTTATTTTCAGCAATTGCATCAACAATACTTAACTGAAAATCGTTGTTATTTAGGTCTAACGTTTGGTGCTGACTTACAATATCAACCAATTGCGAACCTAGTTCCTTTAGCTGATTAAGGTTAACGGGCGTATCGTTTATAAACGCACGGCTTTTGCCATTTGGCGCAATTTCTCTGCGTAAAATGCAAGTGGTATCATAATCTAATTCGTTGTGATCAAAATAAGGTTTAAGGGTGTAATTGTTAATTTCAAATACACCTTCAATCACACATTTATCATTAGCATTTAAAAGTGATTTGGTATCGGCACGTTCACCCAAAATTAAACCCAAGGCACCCATTAAAATAGATTTTCCTGCACCAGTTTCGCCAGTAATAATGTTTAGTTTGTTGTTAAATGCAATATCAACTTCTTTGATAATTGCATAATTGCGTATGTGTAATTCCTTAAGCATATAATTCCCAAAAATAGGGTAGTGGAGTTTAAATTGTGTTACTTAATTTTCAACAATTTTTTAATTGTTAAGTATCAAAGTCGTGCTAACTTTTTGGAGTTATTTTTCGCTGTGCTCGCTGCGTTCTGGTTCATTGGAGCCGCTGTGTCCGCTGTGGTAAAAAATCGGTGGTAAATTATTGAACTTTAGCTCCGTATTTTTTCGTATTTATTTAAATTGGCCACATTAATTTCGGTTAATAAATCAATCGCCTTAGATTTTTCGGTAGGGGTGGCACCTTTATAAATATTTACCAGCTCATCACTTTTAGCTTCAAAAAATACCACAAGCATTGCTGTATTTGGTGCAATTTTAAATACTTTTTGTACCATCTCTAAACTTGCAAAAATAGCCTTACGCGCCACTTCTGGGTCTTTGTACATCATATCTAAACCTTCGCGGTGGTATTTGTAATAAGCTTGGCGCACGGGCTCAAATCGTGGGTTTAAAATATTATCAATTAAATTATACCTGGCCCTAATGTTTCTTTGAAAAGGTTTCCAACCGCTGCTTCCATCACCACTTTGTGCTTGGTTAGCAATTGCCAATGCCTTGTTATAATAAGGCGTTCCGGCCAATGGCGAAAACGAATCATAATCTAACCCAATGGCATAATTAACATAAAACGCAACCAAGGCCACCAAGTTATTGGTAAAACTATTTTCGTTATAATCCATACGTTGGTATTCGGCATAAACAAAACGCCAATCTTCATCTAAAATATTTAAGGTATTGGTGGTGTAAGAACTGCCATAAACGGGGCGCTGACAAATAATTTGCGCACTGCCTTCCATTGCATTTCCTTGTTGGTCGTATTTTGTTGGAATAAACTGAATAGTAAGTTCAATTTTTTCATTGGTTTGAATTTTATCATTCGTCCATTTGGTATTGTTTACAAACTCACTAATGGCTTGTTCTAAAGTTCTAAAAATACGCTTATCGCTTAACTGTATTTGGTTATCAATAATAATGGTTTTGCAATTAATATCTTGCGCCTTTAATGGTGCTAGGCTTATAAAAACAAGGGCTAAAACTAACAGTTTATGCATGTTTAATTTCTATTATTTTTTGTACAATATCGTAGGCTACTTCTGTTTTTGATTTTAATTTAAAATCAGTTTTTTTGCCCAGTTTATCTAATATGGTAACCTTATTGGTATCAAACCCAAAACCAGCACCTTTGCTGCGTAACGAGTTTAAAACAATAAAATCTAAATTCTTTTTTACTAGTTTTTGCCTAGCATTATCCAACTCGTTGTTTGTTTCTAAAGCAAAACCTACCAGTATTTGTTTTTTTGTTTTTTGTTTACCCAATTCAGCTAAAATATCTTTTGTTTTTTTGAGTTTTAAATGCAACTCGTCACCATTTTTTTTAATTTTAGCAATGCTCACTTTTTCGGGTGTATAATCTGCAACAGCAGCACTCATTACTGCAATAGTTGTTTTTGCAAAATGTTTAATAGTATGTTGATACATTTCATCGGCACTGGTTACATCAATCCTTGTTATGTTTTTGTTGTTAACTACCAAATCAGTAGGGCCAGTAATTAAAGTTACATCAGCACCATTTCTGGCAAACTCATCAGCAATAGCAAAGCCCATTTTACCGCTGCTGTGGTTGCCGATAAAACGAACTGGGTCAATGTTTTCGTATGTTGGCCCAGCAGTAACCAATACTTTTTTGTTTTTTAATAGTTGGGTTGATGCAAGGTGGGTTTGTAAATATGTACAAATTTCTTCGGGTTCTATCATTCTGCCTGCACCAATTAATCCACTAGCCAATTCGCCATGTGCCACAGGTAAAACCATGTTTCCGTACGATTTTAAAGTAGCCAAATTATGCTGTGTGCTAGCATGTGCATACATATCCAAATCCATTGCAGGAGACACATAAGTAATGCATTTTGCACTAAGGTAAGTAGCCAATAATAAGTTATCGCAAAGTCCATGTGCCATTTTAGCAATTGTATTTGCCGTAGCCGGAGCTATCAATAAACAATCGGCCCACAACGCAAGTTCTACATGGTTTGTCCATTCACCTGCATCATTTAAAATAAACTTATGGTAAACCGGGTTTTTGCTTAAGGTAGATAACGTTAAAGGCGTTATAAAATCTTGTGCACCATCGCTCATAATTACTTTAACTTGTGCACCTTGTTTAACCAATAAACGTACTAAAGTTGCAGCCTTATATGCAGCTATACTGCCTGTAACACCTACTAGTATTTTTTTGCCTTTTAGCATACCTCAAATAAAACACAAAATGGTTACACTACCAAAGTAATGTAACCATTATATAAAAAGTAATTCCTTAATTATCTGTTTTCCTTAGCCGGGTTACGGTAGTATATTTTGTCGTTTAAAAACTCATCCATTGCAATGTTAACTGCTTTTGGTAAACGCTCGTAGTAGCTCGAAATTTCAATTTGTTCACGATTTTCAAACACTTCTTCAAGTGTATCGCTATCGTTGTTAAACTCTTGTAATTTAGCATGTAACTCCTCTTTCATTTGAGCAGAGATTTGGTTAGCGCGTTTGCTTACAATTGCCAAAGACTCATACACATTATGAGTATGCTCATCAACTTTACGCATGTCTCTAACAACCGTGGTTGTGGGTATGTTATTGTAATTAATGTTTGCCATTTTTATGTATGTTATATTTGTTGTTTTTCTATTTTAATAATATTGTTCTGAGCCTTAAATGACAGTGTTTTTGCTTCATTTAAATATTTGCTTCCAGCATATTCGGCCGAAAAGTAGTTATAAAATTCTAAAGCATCCTTATATCTTTCAATTTTTTTACTATCAATGCTATTATCAGCCAATAAATAATACGATTTTAAAGTTAAAAAGTCTAATTCTTCTTTTTGAGGAACCTCTGGAAAGTCTTTAATTACATTTTGAAGTGCTACTATCGAACTTTTATATTCGCCAATATTGTAATAAAGTTTTGCATTTTTATAAGCCTTCATCGAAAGTTTAGACCTTAATTTATCAAGCAAAACATTACACTCGCTCACATACTTGCTTTCAGGGTAAACGCTTACAAAAAGCTTAATGGCTTCGTTTGCTTTGTGGGTATCTGTTTGGTCTAAATAATAGTTTTGCGACTCTAAAAATTGGCAATAAGCATTCATGTATAAACACTCTTCGGCCCATTGCCCAGTAGGAAAGTTTTCGAAATAAGTTTTAAATTGATAACCAGCTAATGTGTAACCACGTAAACCAAAGTTACAATATGCGCTATAATACATTACTTTTTCGGCCATTGCTGTACCATTAAAATTATCCTGCAATTGTTCAAACAAAGTTGCTGCGCGGTAATAATCTTTTTTGTTATAGTAATATTGAGCCATTTCTAGCTTTTTATTAGGATCAGGATTTTTTAATACCTTTTGGTATTTGCTGCAACCTGTAAGTAATAAAGCCGAAATTATATAGATGCCAATTAAGCGTATGTTCATGTTTTTTTATACGAGAACGCAAATGTAAGGCATTTATTTGAAATTGTAAAGCTTCAAAACCCACCAAAGCAAATTTTTGTAACTAGCATACAGTATTTTAAAGTCGTTTTTTTGATTATTTTTTTGTGCTTAAATAAGAAAACCAATATTTCTATCTATACATGTTTAAAAATGCGCTTTACATATTACTATTAATAATGTGTGGTTTACCTAAAATTGGGATAGCCCAAGTGCCTCTGTTTATTGAAGTTGAAGATAGTGTTGTCGTTAAACCAGATACTTCTAACCTGCAAGTTGAAGTTATTAAAGCTACGCCTGCAACAAAAAGTACAGTAAATAAAGCAGAACACCCCAAAGGAAACAGCCGTTATAATACCCGAATTGATAGTTTAATAATGTATGCCGAAAACTATTTAGGCAACAGATATCGCAGGGGTGGAACAAGTGCAGCGGGGTTTGATTGTAGTGGATTTACCATGACGGTGTTTAAACATTTGGATATTAAATTACCACATACCAGTGCAGGACAAGGATTAGTTGGTGTAAATGTAAATCAACAAAACATACAAAAAGGCGATTTGATTTTATTTAGAGGAGGTAACCGCAGAAGCCCCAGAATTGGACATGTTGGAATAGTTATAAGTGAAAAAGGTGAGCCAGTAAGGTTTATTCACAGCAGCACAAGCTCGGGGGTTAGGGTTGATAATTTAGCTGCTCCATATTATCGATTACGGTATGTAAAGTCGGTTCGTATTTCTGATTTATACCGCTAAAAAATTTATTTGGTTTGATATTTGTAAACCTTGCCAATACTTAATTTAAAACAACACATGAAAACAATTTATGCTTTTGTAGCAACTTTAATGTTTGGATTACCAACATTATTTGCCCAACAACAATCAACCATCAAACCAATTATTGAAGTAACAGGTAGTGCGGAGTTAGAAGTTATTCCAGATGAAATTTATGTAAGTGTTACACTAAAAGAGTTTTTGGTTGATAAAAAGAAACAGTCGATAACCGGAATTGAAAAAGAATTTAAAAGTGTAATAAGTGATTTAAAAATAGACAATAAATTGGTGTCATTACAAAGTACTTATGGCCAATTTGAGTACGACCCTAAAACCAATAAAAGAGGTGAGTTTTTAAATGCCAAAACCTACCTTATTAAGTTTGCCGATTTAGAAAAATACAATCAATTGGTAACCTTGCTTGATAAAAAAGGCATCGAAAATGTGTACATACAAAGCACCAACCATAGTAAAATGGAACAATACCGCACGCAGGTAAAAGTTGAAGCATTAAAAGCCGCACAACAAAAAGCAGCAATTTTATTAAATGCCATTGGTAAAAAACTAGGAGAGGTGCAGCTTATTCGCGAACGGGATAATAACATGGGTTACCAGCAGCCAATGTATTTAAAAGCCAATGTAGCCATGATGATGGAAGCTGATCAAAGTGCAGAACCAATTGAAATGCGAAAAATAAAAATACGCTACGAGGTTGAAGCACATTTTATCATAACCAATTAAACTTTAATTGAGCTAAAAGCCACTTCAACCCAAATAAAAAAAGCAGTGTAAATAATCAATATTTATGCTGCTTTTTTTGTTGATATTTAACCAATTCGGTAATAAACTATTTTAAAACTACTGCTTAATACTTTTATCAAACAGCTTATTAATACGTGGCTGAATAATCCAAATACCTAAAGGAAAAAGCCAAATTAAAATAAATTCTCCAGCATAATCACTAAATGTTACTGTACGTTGTAACTCTATTGTTTTTAAAGCTTTTGCAATAAAATACACACAATAAAAAATACAAAACATGGAAAATAAGTGCAGCGGAATAATTAATGTGTACGATGCAAGATGCAGTTGTTCGCCATTAGTAATGCTTGAAATAATACTAACAGCCAAAACAGAAAACAGCAATATATAAACAATTGGTATAACTAAAAATAACTTAAAACGTGCTATATTTAAGGTGGTA
>JAUCCO010000118.1:0-10890 GCA_034676125.1 Bacteroidia bacterium | reverse complement strand
GTGGTACCTGTGCTAAAGCTTGAGGCATAAATAAGCTCGATATCCTTTTTTATTTTGTAATGGAATGATGCATTTAATTTGGTATTTCTTGCATTATAATCAACCAATTCTCTTTCTGCATAACCTTCTCTTAAGTAATAACCTTGCCCTACAAAGATTATACCTGATGGGGCAGTATAAAAGTAATTGCTTGAGTTTTCATCACCATATCTGTTTACTGCATCGTATCCACCAGAATTGTTTTTACCAGTTGGCGATTGCGATGTTGGCTCATAATTAGTAGCTTCCCAATCGTAGGCACGCATGTAAAACATATTAAATTTATAGGCAAATTTATCATCACCTTTTTTGTTTTTAAATACTTGTGCCCAACGTACTGCTCCTTCAAATAAACTGCGTTCGCCCACTTTTACACTGGCACTTAACCCAGGAAACATAAAGGGCGATTTGCTTTGCATATTTATTACCCCATTAAATGCATTTGGGCCGTAATAGGCGCTACTCGCACCTACTACTAAATCTACTTTTTGTATATCAAGTTCGCTTGCGCCTAAAAAGTTACCTAAGCTAAAATTTAAACCTGGGCTTTGGTTATCAACTCCATCAATCAATTGCAAACTACGCACTGGCGATGTGCTATTAAAACCACGTGTATTAATAATTTTAAAACCAATACTTGCCGATGTTAAATCAACCCCTTTTAAATGTGCCAACCCTTCGTAAAAATTTGCAGCAGGTGTTTGCTTTATTGCAGCAGCATCCATGGTTTCAACCGTAATAGGACTTTGTTTTTGTTTTTCGGTAATTCTACTATCGCGTATTTCTACTTCTTGTAATTCTTTTACATTTTGTTCTACCTTAATAATTAGTGGCTTTGTTATGTCGGTTACCACTACATCTTTGGTAATGTATCCCATGTAACTAATTACTAAAGTTAGCGGCAATGCATTGCTGGTTTTTAAGGTAAAGTTTCCATCAAAATCTGTTGCTGTTCCAATGTTGGTTCCTTTTATCATTACGGCAGCACCTATAAGGGTTTCGGCAGTGCTTTTGTCTTTTATAGTACCCTTAATAGTTACAGCAGTTTGTGCATTAATTGCACTTATGCAAAACAATAAAAGTGTAACAAAAAATAGGTGTTTTTTTACCATGCAAATTGGGGGATTTGATAAACTAAAATAGTATTAAATGAGAAAATTACAACTTTTTATAAAAAACGGTGTTCGAAAATTAACTAAGTTAAAAATGGGTTGTTTAATTTTTCGTGTCCAATGGTTGTGCTTGGTCCATGGCCGCTGTATACTTTAGTATCGTTTGGTAAGTTAAATAATTGGGTTTTTATTGATGTTATTAAGGTATCAAAATCTCCACCGGGTAAGTCGGTACGGCCAATACTTTGATAAAATAACACATCGCCCGAAATAAGTTGTTTGCTTATGGGCTCATAAAAACTTAAGCTAGCCACTGAGTGGCCAGGTGTAAATAAAATTTGCAATGTGGTGTTGCCAAAACTTAATGTTTGGCCGCCATCTATAAAAACTTGTGGCGAGGGGATTTCTTCAATTACCAAACCAAACATTTTTGCCCAACGGTCGGTATCTTTATAGGTTTCAATTTCGCTTTTATGCAAATGCAAAGGCAGGTTATATTTATTGGCCACAAACGGATTTCCTAATACATGATCGATGTGGCAATGGGTATTAACCAATAAAGTTGGTGTTAGGTTATGTTGCGCAATAAAATCGGATAGTTGTTTTTGTTCGCTAGCTTTTTGGCATCCGGGGTCTATAATGGCACATTGTTTTGTTTCGTCATACAAAATGTATGTGTTTTCGGCAAAATCATTAAACGTAAAAGAAGCTACTTGCATGGTTAATTAAATTATTAATTGCGGTTGCTAAATAAATTTTAGTTGGTGGCAATATATTATTTTAAAGTTATTAAAGACATCAACAACCACATGCTGGTTTTGTTGTAATGTTTCCTTTATCGTCAATTATTTGGGATAATTGGCCTTTAGGATTATAGAGATAAGTGCGCTTTAAACTGCCTTTTTTGTAATATTCTTTTTTTTCTACAATTTTATTTTGTGCATAATAAAACCAAAACCCCTCTTTATTACCCTTAACATAACGGCCTTTTACCCGTAAAGTATTATCAGGATAATGCTCGGTATATTTTCCGTTAATAGGCTGTTGTGCAGTGTTTAGTCCGCTACTTGCAAGCGCTAATAGTAGAAAAAAAACGATAGATATAATGTATTTTTTTGTCATTAATTTATATCCAAATTTAAAATGTTTTTGGTAGTATCTTTTAAAAATAAAAACATTTACTATTTTAGCAGCCCTTGTTGTTAAAAATAAATCAATAAGGATAACTATCGTGATTGCATTTGTAGAAGGAAAATTTGTAGTAAAATCGCCCGCCCATGTGGTGATAAATTGTGGTGGTGTTGGTTATCATATCAACATATCATTGCATACGTACGACCTATTGTCGCAGCAAGATAGCGGCCGGGTTTTAACGCATTTGGTGGTAAAAGAAGATAGCCATACGCTATACGGTTTTGCCGAAGAAGATGAGCGTGTATTGTTTTTATTGCTGTTATCTGTAAATGGTGTTGGTGCAAATACTGCCCGCATGATTTTATCATCAATGAAACCGCAAGAAATAAAACAGGCAATAACTACGGGTAATTGGGCGTTATTAAAATCCGTGAAAGGCATTGGCCCAAAAACAGCACAACGTATAGTGATTGATTTACAAGACAAAGTACAAAAAACAGATGGACTTACTGGAGAACAAATTGCGGCATTTACTACCGTAAATAAAGCCAGCGAAGAAGCCTTAGCAGCATTAGTTATGCTTGGTTTTGCGCGTGGAGAGGCCGAAAAAGGCATACAAAAAGTTAAACAACAAAATCCTAATTATTCGGTTGAAGAATTAGTAAAACACACCTTAAAAGTTATTTGATGGCGAAACTCTACTTTGTTCACTCTCTTTAACATAAAATACATATCACTCACCTCAATCCTTACTTTGCTTGCAAGCTTAGTATGGGCAAGTACGCCTACTTTTATAGTAGAGTATGAGTTTGCTACACGCGATATTACTTCTAAAAAAACATTTCGTTTTGCACCACCTGATAGTAGTGGAGGAGGTGATACTGCCCGTAAAAAACTACCTTACCCTATCCAGGATAGAAAACCATACGAGCTACAACAAAAAAAGCATCCGTTTGATTTGGGTGAACCATCAAACATCAAAAATAAATACGAGTTAGACCCCAACAACAATCAATATAATTTTAAATCTTCTATTGGTGGTCAGCCATACAGGTTAGGTGCTAATATTCCAATTAGCGAACAATTAAAGCGCGAAAACGACCGTCAAAACAAAGAGTATTTTAAGCAACGTGCACAAGCACAAAATTTTGCCAAAGGCGGAGGATTAATTCCACCACTTAAAGTTGGACCTAAAATTTTTGATAAAATATTTGGTAGCGGCATTATCGATATCAAACCACGTGGTACTGCCGAGTTAATTTTTCAAGGTAATTTTAATACCGTTCGTAATCCTGCAATTGCATTAAGGCAGCAAAGTACAGGGCAGTTTGATTTCCGTCAAAAAATACAGTTAAATGTGGCTGGTAATATTGGCGACAAAATGAAGGTTAACATGAATTACGATACCGAAGCCACCTTCGATTTCGAAAATCAAATGAAATTAGATTACTCGGGTAAGGATGATGATATCATAAAAAAAATAGAGTTAGGTAATGTTAGTTTGCCTTTAACTTCATCATTAATTCGTGGTAGCCAAAGTTTATTTGGGATAAAAGCCACCATGCAGTTTGGTAAATTAACAGTTACATCAATTGTT
This sequence comes from Bacteroidia bacterium, assembly GCA_034676125.1. Classification (GTDB taxonomy): domain Bacteria; phylum Bacteroidota; class Bacteroidia; order UKL13-3; family UKL13-3; genus UBA6183. The sequence continues at coordinate 7,008 of JAUCCO010000118.1, read as the reverse complement.
ACACAGCAGCGAGGTAAAACTACCGAAACAGAAATTCAAGGTGGTGTACAAACTTCTCGTTTTGATATTCAGGCCGATAATTACGACATGAATAAGCATTATTTTTTAGCTCAATATTTTAGGGATAATTATGATGCTTGGTTAAGTAATTTACCCATCATTTCATCACCAGTTGTAATTAATCGTGTAGAGGTTTGGGTTACTAACCGTACTGGTGTTTTTGATAATGCCCGTGATGTAGTTGGTTTTAGTGATTTAGGTGAGGCCAGCAGACGTGATAACAAATCGTGGCAATTAAATGGTAACCCTAATGATACTTTGCCCGGCAACACGGCCAATAGTTTATATGCTTACTTATGTGGGCAAGGCATTAACCCCGATACTGCGAAGCTGCGCCAATCATTCCAAATTCAAAATCAATTAACCAAAGATCAAAATAGTACTAACTTAAGACCTATATCGCAATTCCAAATGGTAAATTATGCACGCTTGCTTAATCAAAGTGAGTATAGCATAAATAGCAGGTTAGGTTATATATCATTAAACAGTGCTTTAAATAGTGATGAAGTTTTGTGTGTGGCATTTGAATACACTTTAGATGGTAGGTATTTTAAAGTAGGAGAATTTACTACAGATTTACCTCCAAACCCAGAGGTGCCAAATGTATTGTATACAAAAATGCTTAAAGGCCCATCGCAACGCCCAGATTTACCAATGTGGGATTTAATGATGAAGAATATTTATGCATTAGGAACCTATAATATTCAGCCAAAAGATTTTAAATTAAATGTAATTTATGCTGATGATCCATCGGGTGCAGATTTAAATTATATACCTCAAACAAACGAGCCACTATTAACGGGTGTACCTTTAATTACCGTATTAAATTTAGATAATTTAAACACCCAACAAGAACGTGCACCAGATGGTATTTTTGATTTTATTGATGGAATTACCATAAATGCCATGCAAGGACGGGTTATTTTTCCGGTGGTTGAACCGTTTGGAAAACACATTGCATCAAAGTTTATAAACAATAAAGATAAGGCCAGGTATTATTCGTTTTACGAGTTGTATGACTCAACCCGATTTGCGGCTATGCAGTTGCCACAGTACAATAAATTCTTTTTGCGTGGTACGTATCAAGGCTCATCAAGCAACGAAATTTCTTTAAACGGAACCAATATTCCACGAGGCTCGGTAACGGTTACTGCCAATGGCGCACCGCTTGCAGAGAACACAGATTTTGTGGTTGATTATAACTTAGGAAGGGTTAAAATATTAAATACAAGTTTACTTAATTCTGGTGCTTCTATTAAAGTTTCGTCAGAGAGTAACTCGATGTTTAGTGTGCAGCAAAAAACTTTATTAGGTAGCCGTTTTGATTATAAGTTTAACAAGGATATTATAGTTGGTGGAACATTTTTATACTTAAACGAACGCCCGCTTACACCAAAAGTAAATATTGGTGATGAACCAATTTCTAACATGATTATTGGCTTGGATGGAACGTATACCAAAAACTCTCGTTTTCTTACCAAGTTGGTAGATAAATTACCATTTTTAGAAACAAAAGAAATCTCTACAATTACGGTTAGTGGTGAGTTTGCAAAATTAATTCCAGGTGTGCAAGGTGCATTATTACAAGAAGGAACAGCTTATTTAGATGATTTTGAAGGTAGCGAAACTCCATTTGATTTACGTTCGCCCGCATTTAATTGGTCGTTGGCATCTACACCACAAGGCCAGCCAGAAATGTTTCCAGAAGGCAATACACTAAATGATTTGTCTTATGGTTTTAAACGAGCTAACTTGGCTTGGTATAATATTGCCACAACATTTTTTAGGGAAGACACCTATACACCCGAGCATATTAAAGATGATGATGAACAACTTAGCAACGATTGTGTGCGTGAAGTTGACCTAAAAGAAATCTTCCCTGAACGCCAACAGCAACCTGGTTTACCAACCAATGTTTCTACACTCGATTTGGCTTTTTCTCCAAAAGAAAAAGGTCCGTATAATTATAATGTGGATGAGTTAAACGCAGATGGAACTTTAGCTAATCCTGAAAATAAATGGGGTGGTGTAATGCGTAAAATAGATCAAAATGATTTTGAAGCCACCAATATTGATTACATAGAAATGTGGGTGATGGATCCGTTTGCATGTAAAAATGATGCAACTAATAAAGGGTCGTTCTATTTAAACTTAGGAAATATATCTGAAGACATTTTGCGTGATAACCGCAGATCGGCCGAAAACGGATTGCCACGTAATGATGCGGATAATTTATACATGGATAGTACCATTTGGGGACGTGTGCCACGCAAGCCTGTTATAAACTTTGCTTTTGATGCCGACCCCGCAATCAGACAACAACAAGATGTGGGTTTGGATGGATTTAATGATGCCGGTGAACGTGCTTGGTTTGATAGTGCATATCTTCAAAAAATTGCCACCCGTTACGGAACTACTAGTGTTGCCTATCAAAATGCTTTAGCCGATCCATCAAACGATAATTATAGCTATTATTTAAGTACCCCATACGATAATTCAAAAACAAGTATTTTAGATAGGTACAAACGTTTTAATCGCCATCAAGGCAACTCTCCAACAATTGATCAGTCTACAGAATCGTATCCTACTACAGCAACAAACACACCCGACAACGAAGATATAAATAGAGATTTTACTTTAAATGATATTGAAGAATATTACCAATATAAAATTGATATTAGCAAAGACCGATTAAGGGTTGGACAAAATTATGTAACCGATAGTGTTAGGCGATTGGCTACCTTAAAAAACGGAAGTACACGTGAAATTACTTGGTACCAATTAAAAGTTCCGGTGCGCGAGTATCAGAAAAAAGTAGGACAGATTTACGACTTTAAATCAATACGTTTTATGCGTATGTTTATGCATGGTTTTTCTGATGATATGGTATTGCGTTTTGCCTATTTTCAATTGGTGCGTGCAGATTGGCGCAAGTATTTAGGTAACTTAGAAGCTGGTCGCGAAAATATTCCATCAGATAATGCAGATAGAACACAATTTGTTGTATCAACCGTAAATTTAGAAAAAAACAGTAACCGCTCACCTCTTAAGTATGTAACGCCTCCAGGTATTCAGCGCCAGATAGATTATAGCTCGCCACAACCCATTCAACAAAACGAACAATCTTTATCTATTAGGGTTTGCGATTTGCGTGATGGTGATGCAAGGGGTGCGTTTAAAAATATTGGAACAGATTTAAGACGTTACGGGAAATTACGCATGTTTTTACATGCCGAAGGTGTTAGCGACTTATTAAAGGATGGCGATGTGCATGCTTTTATTCGTATTGGTACAGATTTAACCAATAACTATTACGAGTATGAAATGCCTTTAAAAATTACGGTGCCACCTACTGGAAATGCTCAAGATATTTGGCCTACCGAAAACGAAATGACCATTACGCTAGAGGAATTAATAAATACCAAAATAGCGCGTACCAATGCCAATTATCCATTTACAGCCGTATACGAGCGTAAAGGTGGCAGTGGTACTTATCGTGTAATAGGTTTGCCAGATTTAAGCCAGGCTAGAGTTGTAATGGTGGGTATTAGAAATCCTAAAGCAAAACCAGGTGTAAATAACGATGATGGGCTAACTAAATGTGCCGAAGTTTGGTTTAACGAATTACGTATGACTGAGTTTAGCAACCAGGGCGGATGGGCTGCTACTGGTAGGGTTTTAGCTAAACTAGCCGATTTTGGTAACTTACAATTTACTGGAAGTATATCTACAGTTGGATGGGGAGGTATTGATAAAAAATTAAACGAACGCAGCTTAAACGACCAATACCAATATGATGTGCAAAGTAATTTTGAATTAGGTAAGTTTTTTCCTAAAAAAATTGGTTTGTCTGTTCCAATGTTTCTGTCTTATGGTAGCACTACCATTCGTCCGTTTTATAATCCCTTAAATCCTGATGTTAAACTTCAAAAAGAGATTAGCGAAAGTACCAACCCAACTTACGTTGATAAAATAAGCCGAGCTGCCGATGATTATACCACACGCAGTAGTATAAACTTTACCAATGTACGTAAAAACAGGGTAGGTACTGGTAAGCAACATTTTTATGATATAGAGAATTTTAGCGTTACTTATGCTTATACAGAAATGTTTAGGCGCAACCAATCTATTGAGTATTATATTTTACAAAATTACCGAGGTGTGGTTGGCTACACCTACAATTTTGCACCAAAACCTTGGGAGCCGTTTAAAAATGTAATTAAATCAAAACAGCTACAGTTAATTAAAGATTTTAATATAAATTATATGCCTGCCTCGTGGGGCGCGCGTGCCGAAGCAGAAAGGCGATATGGTGTAACAATTAACCGTAATAACGATAATCCAAATACCTTAATTCCTACTTTGTTTGATAAGTTGTTTACCATGAATAGGTATTACGATTTTAGGTATGACTTAACTAAAGGTTTAAAAATTGACTATAACTCTACTGCTATGGCACGTATTGATGAGCCAATTGGTAAGATTGATGAAACCACTCCACAAAAACAAGATAGCATGTGGAATAACTTTTGGAATGGTGGCCGACTTACGCAGTTTGACCAAGTAATGCGTTTAAATTATACCATTCCTATCAATAAAATTCAATTACTAAGTTGGACAAACCTTTCGTATAATTACACCGCAAATTTTCAGTGGAAACAAGCACCACCAGCGGCTGATAGTTTGGGTAACACCATCCAAAACTCGCGTGTACAAACCTGGAATGCCAACTTTAATTTAATAATGCTTTATAATAAGTTTGCAATACTGCGCGAACTTAATAACCCCGGTAGTACACCTAAGCCAAAAGCTAAACCTAAAAAGAAAAAAGGTCCTCCTAAAAAAGATAAAAACGGTAAAGAAATAAAGGAGGAGGAAGAGGAAGAAAAACCTACACCTAAATTAAATAATGCTACCAAGTTTGCTTTACGATTATTAACCAGTACCAAAAATTTAACTTACCAGCATACTACCAATAATGGTATGGTGCTGCCTGGCTTTAATTCAAAACCACAATATGCTGGACAAAACTTTGATGTAGGTGCACCTGGTATTGATTTTTTATTGGCCATGCAAGATCCTGAATACAGATTTCAGGCAAGCCAAAAAGGATGGATAACTAAGGATACACGCGTTAGTAATTATTACACTACAGATTACAGAGAAAACATAACCGGCCGTGCAACTTTAGAACCTTTGCAAGATTTTAGGGTGGAGTTAAATGTTACCAAACAAACCTCTCTTGCACAGCAATCTTTATTTAGGTACGATTCTATATTAGATACCCATCGTGATGTTGGTCCTTTGGTGGAATCGGGTACTTATTCTCTTACCTATAATATTTTTGCTACTACTTTCTCAAAAGAGTTAAGTGATGGTAATTCTGAAGTGTTTAATCAGTTTCAAGAAAACCGTAAAATTATTGCCGAAAGATTAGGCAGAAGTGCAGATAGACCAGGCTTGGGTAGAGACAGTAATGATTTTCCTTTGGGCTATAGTCGTAATGCACAAGATGTATTAATACCCGCATTTTTAGCAGCATACGCAGGCAAAGATGCAAGCACAATAGATTTAAGCGCTTTCCCTAAAATACCTGTACCAAACTGGCGATTTACTTACACTGGTTTAACACGTATTCAAAGAATTAAAGACTTTGCAAGTAACGTTACTTTAACACATTCATATACTTCTACGTATGCAGTTTCATCATTCCAAACCATTACTGATACGGCAACAAATAATTTAAACGGAGATTACAGTCCGCAATACCAAATACGTAGCATAAGTATGGTAGAGCGTTGGGGGCCATTTATAGGTATTGATATTACTTTAATTAATAACCTTTCGGCTAAGTTTGAGTACAAGCGCGACCGTACCTTAAACTTTGCTTTAACTAACGGACAGTTAAGTGAGCAAAAGGGTAACGAGTTTGTATTTGGTACGGGTTATCGTACCCAAAAATTACGTATTCCGTTTTTACGTGGAGGCCGAACGTTGGTGCTTAAAAACGATATAAACTTTAGGTTTGATTTTAGTATTCGCGAGCAAGTAACCAAAGTGCGTAACCTTGATAGGCCAAGTAACGACCCAGTTTTGGGGCAAATGATTATATCCATTCGCCCTACAATAGAATATATGATTAACGAAAAGTTGATGTTACGCATATTCTACGACAGGCGCCAAACCAATCCAGCTACATCAAACCAATTCCCTACCATTATTACCAGCGGTGGCTTTAGTTTAAGGTATACGATACAGTAGTTTTAGGGTTACGAATTTAATACTACCTATTTAATTAAATTATTGTTTTTTGCTGAAGAACTAGAATTTAGGTTAAAAAAATGCTTGAAAATGTTGTCTATATAGTTAACTTTGTGATATGAATTACGATAGGCAAGTAATCGCATATAAGAGATATTTTCTTGATTTTTATGAAGAACTGCCTGATGATGTTCAAGCAAAAATAGAATGGACGCTTAATTTAATTCGAGTAACTCGTCAGGTTCCTACAAAGTACTTTAAACATATAGAGGGAACAAAAGGGTTGTATGAAGTTAGGGTAGAATTAGGAGGTAATATTTATCGCATTTTCTCATTTTTTGATGATGGTAATTTAGTTGTATTAGGTAATGCTTTTAAAAAGAAAACACAGAAAACTCCCAAACAAGAATTAGAAAAGGCACTTAAAATAATGGAGGAATATAAAAATGAGTTCAAAAAATAATATCACAACATTTGACGAAATACTTGATAAAAAGTATGGTAAAAATGGTGAGCCCAAACGTGAAAAATGGGAGCAAGAGTTTGAAGCATTTAGATTAGGTGTTTTACTTGAAGAAGCACGTAAAAAGCTTGGAATGACACAAGAAGAGCTTGCTGAAAAATGTGGTACAAACAAATCATACATATCTCGAATTGAAAACAATGCTTCAGATATTCGTCTTTCTA
>JAUCCO010000117.1:0-10966 GCA_034676125.1 Bacteroidia bacterium | reverse complement strand
ACTACTTGATTTAGTTGGGTTAATCCCGTGCCGAAGCCTCGGCAAAGAAAATGTTCTATCTTCTGGATTGTTGGGCTCCCAAACAAATGCAGCTTCTTCGCCAAGTTCGGCCAAATGCCTATCAATGCAGTTTTCGGTTATGTTTAATTTACCTCGTTTAAACCATTCAATTTTGGGTTCAATAAAATTCCAATCAAGCACCTTATCCCACTTTTTTTGCCAAGTAAAATGTTCAGCAATTTCAGCCCAAAACTCTTCGGGGTTTTCTATCCTTTTTTTATACGCTTGATGGTATTGTTCTATTTGATATGGATACGACATGACACATTTTTTATGTAACAGGAATGTATCAGTAGTTAACAGCATTTAAAAAGGATTGTTGTAAAATTTAACACGATGCCTTTAGCTATTGCTACTGTATTAAATCCAATTTGTATATCAACAAATGTAACAATCTGATTACAAAATCATTTAATAGTTAAATATCTCAAAACATAATTTTTTTTTCCCTTATTACTGTTTCTTCAAAACCACCACTATTTAAAACTATACATGACGACTTAATGATTATACCAACTTACTGTTGCTACAAGCAAAATTATATTTGTTTACAAACTAAAAGTCGACCTAAAATTATTAAAAGATTACATTTTTTAGTTAACGACATGTTTTGACTTTATGTATTACGTACTTGCCTAAAAATTTAAAACTATGGCACTATTTAAAATTACAGTAAAACAAACTTTATTGGCAAACGGACAAAGAGTGGAAAAAGGCATGAGTATTGAACTGGCGAGCTCTTCTGGCAACCCGGTTGCAACCAACGGAGGAAAAGATGTGGCTGATGCATTTATGCGCAAGTACGGAGTTGACCTCAGGAAGGCTAATATGCTATCCAGTGTGTATTTGGAAACGGTGAAGATTTAATTTATTTCAACAATCAAGCAGCTCAATCCAATAGCTATAAAATTACAAATCAACACAAACAAAACAGTTAAACATCATGAACTTAATATCAAAAATTAAAGGACATAAAGTACAAATAATACTTGAAGAAGTTGAATTAAAACACTCCAGCGCTTTTCAATTTTTAGCGAGCGAAAATGCAAAAGAGAATTTAATAGCGGAAATAGAAAGGTTGGATAAGGACATTGAACTTTCTCAAACTTTACAGCTAATGAAATTCAATTTGGATGATATTCTACAAATAATCAGAAGTAGCCCAAACCCAGAAACTAGTGAGCAAAAAATGATGAAACAATTTGAATTAAAAGCTGAACAAGTACATTTTTTTCTGGAACTAGAATTATCAGAGGTTACTTCAATTAGTTTCGGTATGGTAACTGAGACTTTAGTGATGCAACAATCACTTTATCAAACCATGTTGAATGATTATTTCACCGATTAATCTCAGTCTTTGAAATATTTAACCAGCTTTAAATAAAACGGAAACAAATGAACGATTTAAATGCATTAGTAAATTTAATATCAGGTCTTGTAGATGAGAGATATGAAAAACTTAAATGTGCTAAAACAAGAAATTACATAGCGTACAATCATGGCAGAACCAATGAAAAGATGACGCATTTTGAAATACACATAAGCTACAACAATCCAAATTCATCGTTAGAAGCATACTCAACATTAAAAAGAGTACAACTGATAGGGAAAGCCGTTGGAGTCAGTGTGCATTTTAACAACCAAGATGCTAATGTAACTGTGGATTTGAGTTAAATTGTATTATCAAGATACAAAAGATATGGAGTTGAACCGAAGAATTACAAGATGCTGTAATTTAGGGTGTGTATTTGGAAACAGAGAAGATTTAATTTATTATGCATTAAATTAAAATACGCCATATGATAACAGATAAAGAATTTGAACAAATTAGCGAATTAAATTACCTACCATGGGTTGGTGAAAATTACAGTAAGAAATTACTAATTGTTGGTGAAAGCCATTACGGTGAAAACAACGAAAAACGTATTCATGAAGTCAATCATCCAACATTTACAAGAGCAGCAGTTTTGGATATGGGTGTTACTGGTAATTCTTATGGAGGCAAAGTAAAATTCTATAATAATATTTGGCGTTTAGGCAGAAAATTTAACTCCGAGTTAAGTACTCAAGATTTCTGGCAATCAGTAGGCTATTTGAATATTGTTCAAAGCGCAATGATTGAACTTAAAAACAGGCCTGAACAAAAAGATTTTGAAAGAGGAACTAACGCATTTTTAAAATCAACACTTGCCCTAAAGCCAAAATATTGCTTAATGGCGGGTTTAAGTTCTCATGGTTATGTAATAAATTTTGCAGAGCAAAATGACTTTCGTATTATAAACACATTATACCATGAGAAGGTTGGAAGATCATTTCCAAGACAAATAGATATTGAACATTCAAGCGGTTATAAAACAACTCTGATTTTCATATCACATCCAAGTAAATATTTCAGCCACAATGCCTGGGGTGATTTTCTTTTGAGCAATTTCCCTGATTTGGTTTGATTAACAACCCAATCATTACCACCAAATATTTCTAATAAAAGTTAAATTCAATGAATAACCAAAACTCCCAACACTTGCTCGAGCAGATTTCAGTAATTAGTAACAAGTACAAGGATATTGCAAAAATTACTGGGGAAAATTTTAATATTTTCCAAATTCTAAACATGAGTACATCTGAAGTATCACTCCATTCAAAACTAATTGCAGAGTTACTCAATCCATATGGAACACACGACCAAGGAACCTTATTTTTAAAGCTATTTATTGACGAATGTGGATTAACAGATTTTTTAGATGATGTTAATTTAAATGAAACTAATGTTAAAATTGAAGTTAGTATTGGCAAGATCAGTGAAAATTATGAGTCTGGGGGGCGCGTTGACATTGTATTGAATTTTGACACGGGAAAAAGTGTCTTAATTGAAAATAAAATCTTTGCCAATGACCAACGGAAACAGCTTTTAAGATATCACAAAGCCTACCCTAATTCAAAAGTTGTATACCTAAATCTCTGGGGATCAAACGAAGTAACGGATTTGATTGGTGGCTTATCTAAATCTGAGTTCATTTGGATATCATATAGAGTCAATATTATAAACTGGCTAACTAAATCAATTAAAGAGGTTTATAACAAGCCAAGCGTTTTATACATCTTAGAACATTACCTCAATACGGTTAAAACTATTACTAATCAAAATACCAATAGCAACATGAACAAAGAATTAATTAACACAATCCTAACATCATCAAACAACATATCTGCTGCTTTTGAAATATCAAATGTAATACAAGAGATCAAAAAAAATACAGCCGAGACACTAATCAACCAAATTCAAAATGAAGTATTTGATAACTTATTACAAAAAGGGTATAACCTCGATTTGATTAAGGACCGTGCAACTGGAAGACGCAATGAATGGGCTGGATTTAAAATAAATATAGATAATCTTCCATTTAACTTATTTATTTACTTCATTGAAGACTATAATACGATATTTATTGGTCTCAAAGCACAATCAGACGAGTTACAAAAAAATGAAAGTATCAATAATGGAATAAAGGAGCTAATTCAATTAAATACCCCCGTTAATACGAGAAAATGGCTATATGCTTGGATGCAAAAAGAAGAATTTATTTATCATCAGCTTGATGAAAGTTCCATACTTGAAATACACAATGGAATATCAATTACTAGACTTACCGACCTATTTAATAGTATTCTAAGTTCCGTTAAAAGTTAAAAAAATGTCAAACCGAATTGCAACCATAGAAGCAGAACTGGAAAAAGTTAGGGCTTTTAAAAACAAGTTAGTGGAAGCTCAACATTACGATAGGGCGCAAGAACAGCGAACCAAGGAACTTGAGTTGATGAAGCAACTTGAGGACTTGAAAAACCAATCATAAACCCAAATAACGTGGCTCACACCACGTTATTTTTTCACCTCATTTAACCCAACACTACCTTTATTTTCGTAAGTAAGCGTAAACCATACTTGCGAAACATGATGAACATCCTCGGGGGCAATTCCTGCCCAAATTAATTCATCAAACAAAAAACAATGTGGGTTATTTAGCTTGGGGCAATTGTGTCGCGCTTTTCTTAAACGATATGGATAATCCACAGTATTTAAATTAGCGCCAAACCAACCAAAATCCTGCATCAACATCACTTTACTGTAGGTGAACACATACCGTAATTTATGTAGTGGGTTGGTAAATCCTCGCACATAATAATGCACTTCCAAACGCACTCGCGAATGATTTGGCGGCATTAGTTTTTTACTATTTTCATGATTACCGAATGCAAGCAAATGTTTTACTTTGGCTACAATAGCATGTTCGGTTTTTGTTAACCGTTTATTTAAAGCTTCATAAAAAGCCTGTTTTGATTTTGACGTACGCATCTTACTTATTTAATAAACTGTTTAAAATTTTAGCGTCCTACAAGTGCCATTTTCTGAAATGGTGAACCCAAAATCATCATCAAAACTCATTTTTGCCGTAACACTTTTTAGTTCGGTTAATTGCTTTTTAGGACAATGAGCATTGTGTAATAAATTAAAATACAAATAACATGGAGGTGAGGCAATTGGTATAATCGATTCACGCATCAACGTCATTACATCGATAAGTTCTGTTGCTTCATAATCACTTATTATATCACCTCTATCTTTTCTTGTATTAAAGAAAAAGGGATAACCGCTACTGTATCGTGTTTTGTTAAGAGCAATGTATTGTATATCCAAATTAACGGTGGCACTGCTTTGTTCAACAAGCAATTGATTAGCTGACCTATGCTCAAAAAAGTCATCTACAAGTTGTTTAATATCTTGTTCTATTACATATAGCTTCTGGTTAAGCGCATCAACCCATTCGCTTGGTTGGTCCTTATTATTTTCCATACCACAAAACACCTAAAGCACTACGACAAAATTTGTCGATTTGAATATTTTTTCTTGACGACATGTTTTGTCGCTTAATTAAATAACCTTTGTGTTGTAAAATAAAACAACACATGAGTGCATCAGACATAACCATACGCCATAACTTAATCATTGAGATATTAAGAAAGCAACAACTCACTTTCGAAGAATTGAGTGCTTATTTAGAAAAACAATCGGCTATATACGGCTATCAATTAAGCAAGGACAAACGTACTTTTCAGCGTGATATCAATATTATAAACGAGCTTCATGGTGTAGTAATTAAATGTAACAAAACCACCAACAGATATTATGTGAGCGAGGTAGAGAACTCTACTTTACAAGGTCGTTTAAATGATTCTTTACATGTGCTAAACGCTTTCAGAGTTGCAGAGTCGCACCAAGACATTATTTTTTTTGAAAATAGAAAATCCTCAGGAACTGAAAATTTACATGGCCTTATTCATGCAGCCAAGAAAAATCTTAAAGTAACCTTTAATTACACCAAATATTGGGAACAAATACCGGTTAAAAGAACTTTACAAGTTTATGCGTTAAAAGAGGCCCAACAGCGCTGGTATGTAATTGGCATTGATGATAACAACAACGAACTACGCACATTTGGCTTAGATCGTATTACCGATTTAGAAATAACCAACAAACCTTTTAAACATAATGCTGATATAAATTTAGCCTCACTTTTTAACGACAGTTTCGGTATTTTAGGTTATTCGAATAAGCCGGAAACCATTGAGCTGATGTTTGACAAAGAACAGGCCGGATACATCAAAACTTTTCCTATTCATCACTCGCAAAAAATACTTAGTGAAAACATAGACAATACAGTTTTTCAGGTTAAGCTTATTCCATCGTACGACTTTTTGTTGTACTTATTAAGTTTTGCCAATAGGGTAAAAGTGCTTAAGCCCAAAAAGCTTCAACAAGAAATAGTAGACACATTAACCATAACACTAAACCACTACAAATAACATGGATGCCATACAAAATAAACTAGAAGAGATTTTTGACCTAATAGTTGCCAATGAACTTCCATACGAACAATTTACGGAGTTCAGAAAATTCGAGATTTCCTTAAATGAGGTTGAACATTACATTTTGCCCTTTTTAAAAAGATTGAACGGCTACAAGGACGAAAACATGAACAACGAGAACTTTTTGCTCGCAAATCAAGTGATTGAATTTTTCACCTTACACTACTTTAACGAGATTAAAGAAAATGGTTATTACAAAGGCGTACAACTAACCTTATTAAACGATTGGCTTTGCCTGTATTGCGAAGAGTTTTTTTACTTAACTGATAACAACATAGAAATGGATAAGATTTGCTGTACCCATTGTGGCAGTAAAAGTTACAGACACAGTACCAAAATTCAGAAATCCCGTATTGATGGATTAAGTGTTAAAGAAATTATTGCACTTAATAACCTTAAAATAAACAATCCCAATTTGCCAAGAAAATCGATAAATGATATAAACCTAAACTAAAGAACATGGAAGTTACATTCAACAATCAAAAAATTAATCTCTCGTTTGATTACAAGGATTTACCGCACTCGTTAACTTATACCCTTTTATTAAGCAAAGGAAAAAGCACGCTAATTAAAGAAGTGCAAAGCATTAAATCAGACCTGAGTATGGTAAACGCCATTTTAATGCTTGAGCCTGTTTATTTAGAATATCTAGATAAGGTAAGTAATATTAAATCTGATAAAGAATGGATGGAAGTGCTAAACAACAATTACAGCTTTACTAATCAGGAGCGCATGGCAATTATCAACCAAGGCTTAACCATAGAGTTTGAACATTATAAATTATTAAAACTACAACTGGAAATAGGTATTGAATACATAGAAAAACTAATCAAAATGCGCTTGTCGAATTAAATTTAACTACACAAAAAAGTCCGCCACAAAATTGGTGGCGGACTTTTTCTTTTTAAAATGTTTTAAGCTAAAAGCACCTCTGCCGGTACACCAAGTTCATTGTGAAAAAACTTAGCAATTTCTAATGTTAATGGTTTCTTTCTACTTAAGATTGCAGATACATAACCTTTGCTACCAATTTTATCAACAAGGTCTTTATTACGCAAACCTTTCTCCAACATTTTAACTTTAATGGCTTCAATTGCGTCTGGTGTAGGAACGGAATAATGTTCATCTTCATAAGCTTTTATAAGCAACAGTGCTATTTCCAATTGCTGACCACGCTCACTCTTTTTAGCGGGCAAATCGTCAAATTCTGCATCAACCCAATCCAATAGGACTTGGTATTCTTTGTTATTTTTTATCGGTTTTAGCTTCATCTTTTTTAAACATTATTTGTCCAACATTTATTTTGTCATACTCAACATGCGTTCCAAACCATTTAACTTGAATAGCCTTGTATTCGAACACTACTCTAACAACTAGCCTATACTTATTACCCAATATATTAAAAACTACCCTGTCATCTCCTACTAAGCTCGCGTTTCCAAATTGACTTTTAAGTTCATTAAAGTTTTTAAAATCGCATCTTACCATTTCATGATACCACTCAAGCAATGCAACTTCTGCTTTAGGGTATTTTAAACAATAGTTCAACAAGGTTTTGCGGGTTATTATGTTAAACACAATACGAAAATAGAAAGTTTTCTATGAGTAAACAAATTATATTTCACAAAAAAAGTCCGCCCCAAAATTTGGTGGCGGACTTTCTATCCTTTAATCTTATTAATTAATGACCATGCGTGCCATCTTCGCCATGCACATGTCCATGAGATAATTCTTCACCAGTAGCTTCGCGAACAGCAATTACTTCTACTTCAAAGTTTAACTCAACTCCCGCTAAAGGATGGTTACCATCAACTGTTACCGTATCACCTTCTATACCTGTTACAGTAACAATATAACGTTGTTCTTCTGTTCCTGCTTCAAACTGCATACCCGGTTGAATATCTTGGTCGCCAAAAGCAGTTTTAGGTACTTGTTGCACAAACTCATCGTTGCGTACACCGTATCCTTTTTCAGGGGCAATTTTCAAACTCAACTTTTCACCAGCACTGCGGCCTTCAATTCCTTCTTCCATTCCGGGAATTAAATGACCTAAACCATGAATGTACATCAACGGCTCACGTCCGCTGCTACTGTCTAATACGGTTCCATCATTATCAGTTAATGTGTAATGAATAGATACTACTTTTTGTGCGCTTACTTGCATAATTTAATAATTTTCGGAACCAATATTGGTTCGTTATAAAAAATAAAGGTGCAAAGGTGCAATAATGTACCAAATAAACAAATACTTTTAAGCTGTTGGTTGATAAAAAATTATACTTAAAATTTTTGTGCCATCAATGATTTAGCTTGCAGCCTTTGATAACAAATCAAAAATTTTAAACTGCTTGTTTAAACTAAATTGTAAATTTAACGCAACGATAAGCTACTTTATCCCGTCTTAATAAATAAGAATGCGCATTTTAATATTAATATTATTAATGAATTGTACTGTTTTGTTGGCTCAAACCGAGCAAAACAATTGGTACTTTGGCCGATTTGCTGCAATTTCATTTACAGGAGGAGCTGCTCAACCCAAGTTTGATAATCCACAAAACTCATACGGGTCCACGGCATCAATATCAAACCCAACTACTGGTAATTTATTGTTTTACACCAATGGCCAAAAAATGTGGAATAAAAACCATGTTACCATGCCCAACGGAAATGGTCCGTTTGCATCCGCTACATCTGATGTAATGATAGTACCTATGCCCTTTAATAATAATAAATACTATGTGTTTTTTATGGGTGAAGTATCTTCATTAATGTATGTAATTGTTGATATGAGTTTAGATAATGGTAACGGAGATGTAATAACAACGCCCAGGGCTATATCTACAAATAACCTTAAAACAATATGTGTAGTAAACCACCTTTACAACAATGCTTTTTGGGTAATAACTCACGAAGTCAATTCAAATAAATTTAAAGCCCATTATATAGATAGCACTGGTGTATCATCGCTAATAATCACCTCCGAAATTGGTATAATACCAACCATTTATGGCGACATGGTAGCATCTAACCAAGGCAATAAACTTGCAGTAACTCACTACCAAAAAGACCAATCAAGTGTAGAGGTTTTTGACTTTGATAATGTATGTGGCAAAGTTTCAAATCAAGTTATTTTGCCCAAACAAAATGATTGGGATTATCCATATGGCATTGCATTTTCGCCAAACGATAGCAACCTATACATTACATATAGCTACATGCAAAGCCAGCTAATACAGTATAGTGGCAACAATTACCAAACAAATTACACTATCGCAACCTCACCTTCTAACTTTAATAAATTAAGGCTTGGCATTGATAATAAAATATACATAACTACACACGACAATGGTATTCCTGGTAAACGAATTAACGCAATTTTAAATCCTGACGAACTATCTAATTTATGCCAATACCGAGAAACTTTTTTTGTATTGGATGAAGGCACAGGAAAAAACAGAATCGCAAATTTTGAATTACCACATTTTACAACAGGTAAAAAAATAAGTAGTGTTGTTAATGATAATGTAATCTCGATAACTGGCCAATGTTTGGGTGATACCACAGCCTTTACTTTTAACAATAATCTTCCTTACGATTCTATATTATGGAGAATTAATGACAATGGTTACTATTATGGAAACAACACTACAATTCAACATGTTTTTAAACATGCAGGCAAACATGCAATTTTAATAACCATTTATAAGTGCGGTAATAAATTTTTACTTGCTGATAGCATTAAAATAGACGACACTCCCGAAATTAATTTTGCCACAGACACAACTATTTGTGCAAACCAAAAAATAACTTTAACCGGCACAGTGGCCCAAAGCTATACCTGGTCTACAAACGAAACTACACAACAAATAACCACACAAGATACAGGCTTAGTATGGTTGAAAGCAACTAACAATAATTGCACTGCTATAGATAGTATTAACATTTTAAACCACCCTAATATAATTACAGCACTTGGTAGCGAATACTTTATTTGCGAAGACGATTTGGAGCTTGTAAAGTTAGATGCAGGAGAAGGATTTACTGATTACAAATGGACCCCAACCAATGATACTTCACAATGGATTATTGTTAAACAAACGGGCGAATATTTTGTAAAGGTGATAGACAACTTTGGTTGTTATGGTGATGGAAATACTAAAGTAAAAAGACGTTGTGATGCATTGCTCTATTTTCCAAATATATTTACACCAAATAATGATGGCGAAAATGATATTTATTTACCCAAAGGGCAAGATGTTACCAAATTTGAAATTAAGATTTACAACAGATGGGGGCAATTAGTATTTAACGGTAATAATGTTCACAATGGTTGGGATGGTAATTTTGATAATCAATTCGCAACTAATGGTGTTTACATTTTTGAGGCAACTTACGAAGGTTATATCCGTAAGAAAAAGAAACAGTTTACTCAAAAAGGTACCATAACTTTACTTAGATAACATTGCCCCATAGCAAAGAACTATCACCATAACTTAAAAAACGATAATTATTTTGCAGTGCATGTTTGTATATTTTTTGCCAATCATTACCAACAAAAGCGGCTATAAGCAACATTAAGGTATTTTCGGGTTGATGAAAATTAGTGATAATAGCATTGGCCAATCTAAATGTATAACCCGGAGCAAGTATAATTTGCGTACTTCCAATCAATTCGTTTTCCTGATTGTTTTCTAACTGTTGAATGATGGCGCTAATGGCATCAAAAGCTGAGATTCCAGTTGCATCAATTTCATAAGCATCCCACTGTTTTATTTCAACATGTTTAGTTGCGTTTTGAAGGGTGATTTTTACACCATGCCAATACAAACTCTCTAAAGTACGCATACTGGTAGTGCCCACAGCTACAAGTGTGTTTTTTTGTTGCAAACAATTACTTATATTTTTAAGTGTAGTTATGTCAACATATAAAGTTTCTTCGTGCATTTGATGGTCGGCTAAAACAGCGGCCTTAACTGGTTTAAAA
>JAUCCO010000116.1:0-11092 GCA_034676125.1 Bacteroidia bacterium | reverse complement strand
CAGCCCGAATTGGTGAAATTACTTCTGGTGTTTCAGATATTAGTGGAGATGTTACTGCTCAACGTTATATTTCTGGTGGAAATTTAGTATACCGTGGCTGGAGAACAATGGGTGCACCAACATCAAATTTTACAGTAGCACAACTTACTGATGATATTTTTGTAACTGGCCCAGGTGGTGCTGCAAATGGATTTGATGCAAGTGGTACAAACTCATCGGTAATGTATTACGAAGAAGACTTTAATTTAGGTAGTGGCTGGAAATCGATATCAAACACAAGTACTACAATTGCACCTGGCCAAGGAATGTTGGTATTTTACAGAGGAGATAGAACTCAAACAGCATCAATAAGCGCTACTACAACAATCCCTAATGCTACAACAATTGATATTACTGGCCCTATAAATAAGGGTGACGTTAACATCAACCTAAGCTATAATGACGATAGTAACCCAGGAACAGATGACGGTTGGAATTTTATTGCTAACCCATATCCAAGCCAAATAATATGGGGAAATGTATTAAAGGATGCCTCTGTAGATAATAATATAGCAATTCTAAACCCCGTAACAAAGGGTTATGTAACATACGGTTTAACTGATAAAATAGCAAGCAACCAAGGTTTTTTTGTTCAAGTAAATGCAGTTAGTCAATCATTAACTTTTCAAGAAAACGATAAAGTAAGCGATGGTTATACTCCATACTTTAAAACACAAATAAAACCATTTGCAATAAAAATGTATGAGGACAGCATCATGTATGATATTGCGGCATTAAAAATAGAAGCTAATGCATCTGCAAATTATGTGTTTAAAGAAGATGCATTAAAAATGACCAACAGCAGAATTAACATGGGTTTTGTTACACCAAATAACAAAATGGTTCAAATAAATACCATACCTACAATACAAACTAACCATTCAGACACCTTTATAATTAGTGCAAATTCAGTTAAAAACGGAGCACATTGGTTAACTTTTGAAGACAAAGCGATGTTGCCAAATACGCATAATGTAGTATTGGTTGATATGTATAATAACAATAGGATTGATGTGAAATCTGCCTCATCATATGCTTTTACAATTAACAACAGTATACCTGCTACATTCGGTAATAGATTTAAATTAATTATAACCGACCAATACAGCGCATTGCCAGTAAAGTTAACTTCGTTTATTGGAAGTAAAGTTGGTGAGAAAAATATATTAGATTGGACTACTAGCAGCGAAAAAAACTTAATAAACTACGAAGTTCAAAAATCAGTTAATGGAGTTGATTTTGAAACCATTGGACTAATTAAAGCAAATAACAGCTCAACAATTAGCAACTACACTTATACGGATAATAATGATTTAGCAAACACTGTTACATACTACCGCTTAAAAATTAACGAGCAAAAAGGTGTTAACAGCTACTCGCAAGTAATTGTTATAAACAACAACAATATAACTTCGGTGGCATTTAGCATTTACCCTAACCCCGCAAAGGATATTTTAACTATTAACAAAGCTGATGGTGAATTAATAGCAGAAGTTAAAATATTTGATATTAATGGAAAAATGATGTTTGCCACTAAAGATACTGAAAACATTAAAGTAAACGAGTTAAAGCCTGGTGTATATTTTGTAGAGATAAAAGGTGAAACTTCTACTCAAAACATTAAATTTATTAAGCTATAACTCACAAACATTAACAATTTGTTTATATCAAATTTGCTAAAAAAAGTAGTAAATATTATTACTTGCAAACTGTATAACCACAAACACTAAAAATAATTTATAATGAAGATTAGATTTTGTATTAAACTGTTTTATTTTTCGCTATTGATAATAGGAACTTCGGCTACTATTTCGGCTCAAAACAGCGGCAACTACAGGTACAACGAGGACGATTATGATGGGGAATACGAGTACAACAACAGTTACTACGAGCGTTACTCTGAAGATGAATACCGTAAGCGTCAAGAAAAAGCCTATAAAAAAAGCTATAGCGAGGAAGAGTTATACAATGGCGGATATAGAAGAAAAACAGGCGGTAGCTACGAAAACCAGAATAGTTATGGTGGTGGCATAAACTTGGGTGGCTTTAGTTCTTCATCTAAATCAAGCTCAAACTCTTGGTTTGGCAGCAATAACTCAGAAAGTACACCTACTAAACCTAGAAATATTCAACAGTTTGACACTAGAGAAGTAGGTGATATAAGAGGCATTGACAAACTAGGTGGTAATGGAGATGGAGTGGTTGATAGAAACTTTAACCCAATAGATGGAAAAGAAACTGACCCAAAACAAAGAAAAGAAGAAGGTATACCACCACCACCAGATGAACCAGATATTCCGGTAGATACTGCAATACCTTATTTAATAGCTGTAGGATTTATATTAGCAGCCTTAAAAATAACTAAATTTAAAAAAGCGTTGGTTTAACCCAACGCTTTTTTTATTTACCATTAATCCCATCCCACAATTGCTCAACGGTATCGGTTGGCAATCCGCACGACTTATCAATACAGCGGTAAAACTTAACCGCTGTGGTACTGGGTTTATCTATAAATAACGGAATAGAAGAAGGTTTAACAACTGCCGCAACTAACTTATTAGGCAAGTATTGTTGGTGTAATTTGGTTAAATATTGTTGTGCATTTGTACCACTACAAACCAACTGATTAAATCCATTGTGCTTTAATAAAATTAGCTGAATCCAATTGCTGTAACTTGTAGGATGTTTGGGTATTTTAGCTTGCACACGCAAAATCATTTTATCACAAATTTGATGGTAATTATCTTCATCAAATAAATAACTTAGTTGTAATAAACATTTTGCAAAAATTGAATTAGAAGAAGGAATTACATCATCATTAATATCAATTTTACGAGCCACCAATTGTTTATCGCTTGCAGATTTAAAATAAAACAATTCAGTTTCGGTATCATAAAATTCAGCAATTGCAACCTGCATTAATTGGTTGGCAAAAAGCAAATATTTTTCATCGGCACTTGCTTCAAACAATCTTATCATACTTGCAATTGTTGTGGCATAATCATCAGCAAAACCAGGAATAGTAACTTTTTCGTCTTTATAAATGCGGTGTAATTTGCCATCAACCCACATGGTATTGATAATAAAATTAGCTGCAGTAATGGCTTGTTGCAAATACCCATCAACCCCAAAAGTTAAATAGGCATCAGCAAACCCGGTTATCATTAATGCATTCCACGAAGTAATCATTTTATCATCAAGCCCGGGCCTAATGCGGCTTTGGCGAGCTGCTAATAATTTAAAATTACAGTTGTTAATGGTATTTTCGATAACAGAAATGGGCTTACCAATAAGTTGTTCCAACTCTTCATCACTGCGCGTTTTATATAAAATATTTACGCCATCTTCCCAATTTCCATAAGCATCAATACTATAATACAAACTAAATAAGGGCGCATCATCACCAATAATTTGTTGTATTTCGGAGTATTTCCAAGTGTAAAACTTACCCTCTACTCCTTCACTATCTGCATCAAGTGCACTATAAAAAAAGCCTTGTTGGTTGGTTAACTCGCGTGTAATAAACTCCAATGTTTGATGTACAACTTTGGCATAAAGTTGCTTGCCCGTAGCCTGAAAAGCATGGGCATATAAACTCACCAATTGTGCATTATCGTAAAGCATTTTTTCAAAGTGTGGCGCCTTCCAATATACATCTGTACTGTATCGCGAAAAACCTCCACCAATTTGATCGTATATACCGCCCTCGGCCATTTTATTGAGTGTGGCCACCACTGCATTAAGTAAATATAAATCTTTGGTGTAATAATATTGCTGTAAAAATAACTCCCAATTATTTGGCATAGGGAACTTTGGAGCCCAAGTATAACCACCCAAATTGGTATCAAAATTTTGTTTCCAATTTTCTATAATTTCAGCAATGTTTTGGTTTGAAAGTAGTGTTGCATTTTCATCCTTTTGCAATACATCTAACTTCTTAATCCCGTTGGTTAAATCGGTTGCATATTGCATAGCCTCTTCTGGTTTATTTGCAAAAAAATCAGCCAACGATTTTAAGGCATGCTCCCATTCTTGTTTAGGAAAATAAGTACCGCCATGAATGGGCCTACCATCGGGTAATGTAAAACAATTTAAAGGCCAACCTCCCCTACCAGTAAGTAGTTGCACCGCATCCATATAAATTTGGTCAACATCTGGTCGCTCTTCCCTATCTACTTTTATGCATACAAAATGGGTATTCATAATGGCTGCGGTATCTTCTTTTTCAAAACATTCGCGTTCCATTACATGGCACCAATGGCAAGCAGAATAACCAATACTTACTAATATTAATTTGTTTTCATTTCGGGCTTTATTAAAAGCATCATCACCCCACTCTAGCCAATTTACAGGGTTGTGGGCATGTTGCAATAAGTAAGGGCTACTAGCATTTATAAGTTGATTGGTGTGTTTATTTTCAGTATTCATGGTAACACAAAGCTATTTTAATTTAAGGTTATACCAATTGTAATTATTTTTAAGTTTAAACTGAAAAATAATTTTACAATGACAATGCCGATGCTACATGAAAATAGTTCAATGCGGCCGGAGCCGATATTGGACTATATTGAATGTGCATTCGGTATAAAACTGCCATTCATCCCTTAAATTATTAGTAACAACAACTATGTTATTCACTTAGTGTGTTTTTAATTAAATAACTTTTTTACTCATAATAACACCGTATGCAAAAATGTATTTCTGAAAATAAATTATTGATGTGCTTTGTTTTATCCATTTTTATAAGCACATTTACCATACAATTTGAGGCTAATTTTTAATAAATAATTCTAACCAATAAATACTAAAATCATGAAAACACAATTGATTATTTTGGCTATAATGATGGCTCTTGTAGTTGTATCGTGTAATCAAACAATAGGCGATTTGTCACAAGACTCAGCTAACAACAAAGTTTTAATTAACTATAGCATTGTTACAGGAATTAATGAAAATCAGGTTGTAGTTGATTCTGTTTATGTATTTGAAAACAAAGATTTAGAGCTTGGACTTTATTCGATGAAACAATGGACAAGTTACATAGCATTTAAAGAAATTGAAAAAAATATTGCACTTGATAGTTATAAACTGGTAGCCATGTATCTAGTAGACACCTCAAAAACTACCATTCACTTTAAAGATACTGCCGAGTTTTTAAACCACATGTTACACCGAGGTTATCAAGTTAAAAATCAACAAAAACATAAGTACTATACCAATTATACTTTTGCTAAAAGGTAGTTTGGGGGGGGGATACTATAAGCGCCTAATAAACTATTAAGGTAGTCTAGTTCAACAACTGTAATTATAAGCTATTGGCATTAAAATATATTTGATAATATCATGTTTTCACTGAGTGAATGTGCACTAACAACGTATATAATCAGATATTGATATTCTCGAATATGCAAGGAAAAATGTAGAAAGGATTAAAATATTTGCAGATATTTGAAGTAAGATGAAAATTTGGATAAAAAAGGCTTTAAACTTTCTAGAGCATAGTTTAGGATCAATACCGCAAGAACTTAATGAATTAGATTGGAAAGAATCTCTTTCGCCCAATAATGAAAAGTTATGCAGGCATTTAAGTGCATTTGCTAATTTACCAGGTGGCGGCTTTCTTGCTTTTGGCATTAGTGATATTGATGCCAAACCTATTGGGATTGACAAAACAAATGCCACTGAAATAATAAAAAAGATTGGAAACTTATGTAGAGATGGTGTTAGCCCTTTGGTTATTATAGATCATGAGTTTATTAATTATAAAAGTGTTGATATTTTATTGATTTACATAAATGAAAGTGCTGTAAAACCAGTACAAATAGCTAATAAATCTATCGAAGAAAGCTATATTAGAAGTGGCAGCACCACTAGAAAAGCATCAAGACAGGAAATAGGCGGATTAATGTTGAATAGCAAAACACCAGTATTTGAAGAACTTTGTGTTTCAAAATTAAAAACCTCATTAGAAATTATATCAGCATTAGATTATGTAAGTGTTTTTAAATTATTAAGAAGTCCGATTCCTTCTGAAATTAATGAAATTACAAAATGGTTACAAAATGAAAAAATGATTTTGGAAGTAGAAACGAACGGTTTCTATATAACAAATTTAGGAGCATTAGCAGCGGCAAATAGTTTAAACGATTTTGATAGTTTAGCTAGAAAAGCTATTAGGGTTATCAAATATGAAGGCAACAATAAAGTGGGACAAAGCAAGGAGTTTCCCGAATTAAAAGGTTATGGAATCGGTTTTGAAGGACTAATGCAACTTATAAAAAGTATTTTACCAGGAAGCGAAGTGGTGAAAAATGCACTAAGGGCAGAAACTAGTATCTATCCAGAAATTGCACTTAGAGAATTGATTGCAAATGCGCTCATACACCAAGATTTTAATATAAGAGGTTCTGGTCCTATGATTGAAATATTTAGCGATAGAATTGAAATTTCTAATCCAGGAAAATTATTGCCAAACAAAAATATTGATAGATTAGTTCGAACTACACCCGAATCTAGGAATGAAATTTTAGCATCCTCATTTAGAAGATATAATATTTGCGAAGAAAGAGGTTCAGGTTTTGAGAAAGCAGTAACGGCAATCGAATTATTTGGCTTACCACCTTTAAAATTTCAAGAAACCGAAAGTTCTTTTAAAGTATCAATGTTTGCGCCAAAAACTTTTGCCGAAATGAGTGAAAAAGAAAGAATTGAGGCTTGCTATCAGCATAGTATTATTCAATATTTTGCCAGTAGTGCATTAACAAATGCATCATTAAGACAAAGATTCAAAATGCACGATAAGCAGAATTCACAAATATCTCGACTTATTAAATCAGCCATTGAAAAAGGAAGGATTAAATTTAAAAATATCGATAATGTTTCAACTAAGTTTAATGAATATGTTCCTTATTGGGCTTGATATACTTCTTTTGCTTGCCTTACTTTCGGAAAATAATGGTAACAGCTTGATATCAAACAATATTCTGCTTGACTGAGGTTTGGAAAGTATATATGAAATGATAATTTATTAGGTTAAATTTTTTTGCTTGACTGACTTTCGGAATGGGATGGTAACTACTTGATATCAAACAACATTCTGCTTGACTGAGGTTTGGAAAGTAGATTAAAAGACAATTTATTGGAATAAGTGTTTTCTGCTTGACTGGCTTTCGGAAAATAGCAGTAACTACCTGTTAATTAATAACATTGTGCTTGACTGAGATTCGGAAAGTAATCATTTGCTTGTTTCTTTCAGGGCGAGCTGAAGTAGAAACGAATCATTTGTTATATTTTGGAAATTATGTGAGCAATTACACAAACCCAAATTTTGAAGATGTGGAATGCGATACCTATAGATAATAATTTAAATTTCATTATTTGCTTATATATGTTTACTTCGTAAGGCGTAATCAATTTTCCCAATGCTAGTTAAAACTTATGGAAGTGCCGTGTATGGCGTAAATGCAGTAACCATTACAATTGAAGTAAATGTATCGGATAAAGGTGTAGGATATAGCCTTGTTGGCTTGCCCGATAATGCAGTTAAAGAAGGACATCAACGAATAGAAACTGCTGTTAAAAACATGGGCTTAAAAATGCCTAGGTTACGTGTGGTTATTAATATGGCTCCGGCTGATATTCGCAAAGAAGGTTCATCTTATGATTTACCAATTGCATTGGGTTATTTGGCAGGATCTGAACAGTTAATTGGAGATAACCTATCCAAATACATTATTATGGGCGAGCTTGCTTTAGATGGAACTTTAAAACCCATTAAAGGTGCTTTACCTATTGCCATACAAGCACGCAAAGAAGGTTTTGAAGGATTTATTTTACCCAAAGAAAATGCCCGTGAAGCAGCTATTGTAAATAACCTAAAAGTGTTAGGAGCCGATAACTTAAAAGAAGTAATTGATTATTTTAACAATGAAGGAACCATAGAACAATTTGAAATTGATACGCGTGCTGAGTTTGAAAACAACTTACACAAAAACGAAAACGATTTTTCGGATGTTAGGGGACAAGAAAACATTAAACGTGCATTAGAGATTGCCGCAGCTGGTGGTCATAATGTAATATTAATTGGCCCACCCGGTGCCGGAAAAACAATGTTGGCTAAACGTTTGCCAAGTATTTTGCCTCCACTTACTTTACAAGAAGCATTAGAAACCACAAAAATACACTCGGTAGCGGGTAGGTTAAATAAAGAAACATCGCTGTTATACCAACGTCCGTTTCGTAGTCCGCACCATACCATTAGCGATATTGCCTTGGTAGGTGGTGGTAATAATCCACAGCCTGGTGAAATTAGTTTGGCACATCATGGTGTACTGTTTTTAGATGAATTACCAGAGTTTAAAAGAACAGTTTTAGAAGTAATGCGTCAGCCATTGGAAGAAAGAAGAATTACCATTTCGAGGGCAAAATTTTCAATCGAGTATCCTTCAAGTTTTATGTTAATTGCTTCCATGAATCCTTGTCCGTGTGGCTATTTTAATCACCCCGAAAAAGATTGTGTATGCGGACCAGGAATGGTTCAAAAATATTTAAGCAAAGTATCCGGACCATTATTAGATAGGATTGATATTCACATAGAAGTTACACCAGTAGATTTTGATCAATTAGCAGATACCCGCAAATCCGAAAAAAGTGAGGACATACGTGCAAGGGTTATAAAAGCTCGCGAAATTCAAACCAAACGATTTGAAGAAAACGAAGGTATACATAGCAATGCCATGATGAGCAGTACCAAAGTTCGTGAAGTTTGTCAGATTACAACTGCTGGCCAATCTTTATTAAAAACGGCCATGAATAGGATGCAATTATCGGCCAGAGCTTACGATAGAATTTTAAAAGTAGCACGCACCATTGCCGACTTAGATGCCAGTGAAGATATTAAAGCTGAACATTTGGCCGAAGCAATTCAATACAGAAGTTTGGATAGGGAAACTTGGGGAGGTAGTTAATCTAAATTCAACTCTATTGCTGGATCCCAAAACAACTTTTCAAAATTTACTACCTCATCATTTTCTACTTTTACGCCATCAAGTGCTAATAATTCTTGCATGCGAGTTGGCGAACTAAAATGATGTTTGCCTGTTAATAATCCATTTCTATTTACCACCCGTTGGGCAGGCACATTTGGTAAAGCGTGTGAAGCATTCAAGGCATAACCCACCATTCGGCTACTTTTGGCAGCACCTATATATTTGGCAATTGCGCCATAACTGGTAACCCGTCCTTTTGGAATAAGTTTAACCACTTCATACACATCATTAAAAAAACTAGATTGTTTATTTTGTTTTACATCTTGCACCAACAAGTATAATTAAAATCAGTTAAGCAATCAACTACCAATCATTAAAAGTAAAGCACTAAATTCGCAACCATGAGTTTTTTAAGTAAAGTAAAATTTAGCAACGTAACCAACTTAAGTGATGCCAGGTATGCAGCCGCAGTTGGAATAGATTATATAGGATTTTGTTTTGATAACAACAGCCTTGATTACATTGCACCCATTAAAGCAAAAGAAATGATTGATTGGATTACAGGTAGCAATATTGTGGCCGAATTTGGTAATCAAACGCTTGATGAAATTAAAGATATTAGCGAACTTTTAAATGTAGATGCAGTAGAGTTAAACAACAAAATTTTACCTGATGAAATACCTCAAATTGGTAAAGCCATTATTAAAAAAATTGATGTGGCCGAATTTGATGCAACTCAACTTGAAGCGGAATTAAAAGCTTATGCAAGTGTATGTGATGGTTTTCATATTTATACATCAACCCAAACAGAAAAACACAGCGACCCACAATTACAGGAAATTTGCAAAAACTATAAAATTATTTGGGGAATACCATTTGATAAAAATAATGTAGTAGATACCATTAATACTTATAAGCCATTTGCTATAAATATTTCGGGTGGCAATGAAGAGCAAGTGGGCATGAAAGATTTTGATGAGATAAACGATTTACTTGAAATAATTACCCTTGAAGATTAAGCTAAACTAAATATGTATTTTACCAATATAACTATAGAGCCATTTGAATTGAGGTTGCTACTTGCATTTGTGCTAGGTACAATTATTGGCTTAGAGCGCCAGTGGCAGCGTAAAATGGCAGGCATAAAAACAAATGCCCTTGTTGCTGTTGGTGCAGCATTGTTTATTTTGGTAGCTCAAAAAGTAGGTGGCGATACTTCTGGCACAGCAAGGATTGCAGCCAATATTGTTACTGGAATTGGTTTTTTAGGAGCAGGTATTATGATGCGCAATGGCAGTAGTATATCGGGTGTTAATACAGCTGCTACTATTTGGTGTTCATCGGCAATTGGGGCAATGGCGGGTTTAGGTTTTTGGTATGAGAGTTTAATAGGTACTGCATTTATTATTACTGGAAATATTTTACTTAGACCAATAGGCAATAGAATTGATAACCGTATTAACCAGATTAAAGATTCTGGTAATATGTATTTGCTTAAAATAAATGTACAGGCAAATAGTTCAATACTAATTAAACAAGCTTTAATTGATGAAATTAAGAAGGAAACAACCTTGCATTTATCAACACTTAAAACTGAGGCCAACAATTTAATTATTGCCGAAATACATACGCTAGATAGGCGACTAACGGATATTGAAAATGTAGTAACAGCTTTATCAACCAAAACAGAAATTACACAAATTGGTTGGGAAGAAATTAAAGTATAATTATTAGAAAATAAATGACTACTAACCATCAAAAAAAATTCCGTGTAATTGGTATTATGTCGGGCACATCGCTTGATGGAGTTGACTTAGCTTATTGCGAATTTACACAAACAGAAAATAAAACTTGGCAATATAATATTGTAGTTGCCCAAACAATTGCATACAACCAAACTTGGCTTACACGTATTAAAGAATTACCAAATCAAACTCCGGATATTTATGTAAAAACGGATGCATTTTATGGTAAATATTTAGGTCAGTTGGTAAATCATTTTATTGCTAAAAATAACCTTAAGGTAGATTTTATTGCAAGCCACGGACATACCATTTTTCATCAAC
>JAUCCO010000115.1:0-11138 GCA_034676125.1 Bacteroidia bacterium | reverse complement strand
CCGCATTGCTGGCGAACAGATAAACCTATTTTATACTATCCGTTGGAGAGTTGGTTTATAAAAACCACAGCATATAAAACACAATTAGTTGAAGCAAATAAAAAAATTAACTGGAAACCCGAACATACAGGTACAGGTAGGTTTGGCAATTGGTTAGAGAACTTAGTAGATTGGAATTTATCTCGCTCGCGTTATTGGGGAACACCATTACCAATTTGGAGAACCGAAGATGGTAGCGAAGAAAAATGTATTGGTTCAACTGCTGAACTAAACGAAGAAATAACCAAAGCAAAAACTGCTGGTTTTATCCCAAATGATTTTGAGATGAAAGACCTCCACAAACCTTATGTAGATGATGTGGTATTGGTATCAAGCAAGGGCGAAAAAATGTTTCGCGAGCCTGAATTAATTGATGTTTGGTTTGATAGTGGGGCAATGCCTTATGCACAATGGCATTTTCCGTTTAATAAAGAAACGCCTTTAGCAGAAAATTATCCTGCTGATTTTATTGCAGAAGGAGTAGACCAAACACGTGGCTGGTTTTTTACTTTACATGCACTTGCGGTTTTATTAAACGAATGTTGTGATGAAATTAAAGAAGTAAATAAAATAAACAACAACCCTGGCATTGCATATAAAAATGTAATTGCTAATGGTTTGGTTTTAGATAAAAACGGAGTAAAAATGAGCAAGCGTTTGGGCAATATTGTCGACCCATTTGCTACCATTGCTAAATACGGTGCCGATGCCACACGTTGGTATATGCTTGGCAACAGCGACCCTTGGGATAACCTTAAATTTGATTTAGAAGGTGTAGCTGAAAGTCAGCGTAAGTTTTTTGGAACACTTTATAATACCTATTCGTTTTTTGCCATTTATGCAAACATTGATGGGTTTGAGTTTGATGAAAATAAAATTACACCAACAAACGAACGCACAGAGTTAGACCGTTGGATAATGAGTAAACTAAATAGCTTAATAAAAACAGTTCGCGAGCGCATGGATGATTATGACGCAACACCGGCTGTTAGAGCCATAGAAGAGTTTACGGGTGATCATTTTAGTAACTGGTTTATTAGGTTAAGCAGAAGGCGTTTTTGGAAAGGTGAAATGAATGCTGATAAAAAAGCAGCTTACGAAACCTTATACCAATGTATTATTACGGTTGCGCAATTAAGCAGTTCGTTTGCACCATTTTTTAGTGATTGGGTTTACAAAAACTTAAAAGGCAAAAGCGAATCAATACACTTAACAAACTTAGTTAATTATAATCCAAACTTAATTGATATTACGCTTGAAGAGCAGATGGAATATGCACAAAAAATATCTTCATTAGTTTTATCATTACGTAAAAAAGAAAACATTAAAGTTCGCCAACCTTTACAAAAAATATTAATTCCGATGGTTGATGCACGTATAAAAGATGAAATTAAACATGTGCAAGATTTAATCTTATCAGAAGTAAATGTTAAGCAATTAGAATTTATAGCTGAGATTGATAAATCCATCAAACCAAACTTTAGGTCGTTGGGCAAAAAGGTAGGACCAAAAATGAAGCAAGTAGGTGATGCAATATTAGCTATGAATGTTACCCAAATTGCCGAATTAGAACAAAACGGAACCTATAATTTAGTAATTGATGGAGCAGAAATGCAGATAGAAATTGCCGATGTGGAAATCATGTCGAAAGATATTAAGGGCTATAAAGTAGCTAACGAAGGAAAAGTTACTGTGGCATTGGATGTAGAAATAACACCAGAATTAAAACTTGAAGGAATTGCACGTGAGGTAGTTAGTAAATTACAAGCCTTACGTAAAGATTCTAATTTAGAAGTAACAGATAAAATAAATGTTCAAATAGAAACGAACGATTATATAAATACTTCGATAAATACTTATAAAACATATATTTGCACCGAAATTTTAGCAGAAAAGCTAGAGGTTGTAGCAACAGCAGGGCTTTCGGCAGAAATAGAGGTTGATGAACACCTTATAAAAGTTCAATTAACTAAAGCTAATTAACTCTTTATGGCTAAGAAACTGATAAAAAAGGCTGCAAAGCCAGCCCCTAAAACAGGTGTAGCTAAAAGCACCAAGGCAGCTAAACCTGCTGCCAAACCAATCGCAAAAAAAGCGGTGGCAAAAAAAATAGCTCCTAAACCTTTAGCAAAAAAGGTAGTAGCGAAAAAAGTAGCAGCGAAACCTGTTACCAAAAAAGCAATTGCAAAACCTGTTGCTAAGAAAGTAGCTGCTAAACCCGTTGCTAAAAAGGTTGCTGCTAAAAAGGTAGCGGTTAAACCAGCAGCTAAAAAAACTGCAACAAAAAAAGTAATAGCTAAACCAGTAGCTAAAAAAGTAGCCCCTAAAAAGGTTGCGACTAAACCTGCTGCAAAAAAGGTAGTTGCTAAAAAAGTTGCAGCGAAACCTGTTGCTAAAAAAACAATAGCGAAGCCAGTTGCTAAAAAAGTGGTAGCTAAAAAAGTTGCTGCTAAACCAGCTCCTAAAAAGGTAGCTGCCAAAAAAGTAGTAACAAAACCAGTTGCTAAAAAAGCTGCTCCAAAAAAGGTAGCCGCTAAACCTATTGCTAAAAAAGTGGTGGCTAAACCAGCAGCAAAAAAAGTAGTTGCGAAAAAAGTAGCTGCGAAACCTGTTGCTAAAAAAACAGTGGTTAAAGTTGTAGCTAAAAAAGCTGCTCCTAAACCAGTTGCTAAAAAAGTTGTAGCTAAACCAATAGCAAAAAAAGCGGTTGCTAAAAAGGTTGTAGAAAAACCAGCTACAACAAAGCCAGTAGTTAAAACGGCTACTAAAATAGTTAAACCAGAAGTTAAAAAAGCGGCTAAAACTAAGGTAGATAAAGTAGCAACTAAAAAACCCAAAGCAATTCAACAACCAACCATATCAACACCAATACAAAAAATATTGGAAAAGAAGGAAGAAGTTGAAAGAGCAGTGGCCGCAAAACCAGTTCATTTTGTTGAAAAAAGAGACACTTTAGAAAGAGCTACAGAAGCAAAACGTTATAGTGATGTTGATTTAGCAGAGTTTAAAGAAATCATCAACAAAAAATTAGAACTAGCACGCAAAGAGTTAAACGACTTAATGGATCAAATGCAAAACCCAGGTTTAAATGCAGGAGAAGACACTGATAGTTCGTATAAAACTGCTGATGAAGGATCATCAAGTCAAGAGAAAGAATACATAGCTCAACTTGCTGCACGCCAAAAGAAATTTATCGAAAACTTAGACAATGCTTTGGTTCGTATTGAAAACAAAACCTACGGTATTTGTAAAGTTACAGGTAAGTTAATTCCTAAAGAAAGATTACGTGCAGTGCCACATACTACATTAAGTATGGAAGCAAAATTGCAACAATATAAGTAGTAAACTAAAAAATACTTTCATTACAGAGGCTGTCTTAAATTTAAGATGGCCTCTTTTTTTGCAATATTATCAACTATTCCCGCTCTTATTGGGGCACGAAGCAAGCGTTCAGTTATAATTATTACCGTTAAACAGAATTGCAGCACCACCATGCATAATATTACAAGTAGTTTCATACTTTTGTGTGCTATTATCATTACATAATGAATTTAAAAAAATTAACAACTCCTCTCCTACTAATTATTGCTGTATTATTGATAGACCAATTGGTGAAACTATACATCAAAACACATTTTTATTTGGGTGAAGAAATATATGTATTGGGAGATTGGTTCCGAATACATTTTACTGAAAATTACGGAATGGCATTTGGACTTGAGTTTGGCGGCAAAGGAGGCAAAATTTTATTAACCATATTTCGCTTAATAGCAGTAGGCTTTATAGGTTGGTACATTAACGATTTAAGTAAAAAACAAACCAACAAGTGGTACATCATATCATGGTCATTAATTCTTGCTGGTGCATTAGGCAACATACTTGATAGCGTATTTTACGGAGTAGCTTTTGGCTATGATGATTGGTTTCATGGCCGCGTGGTTGATATGTTTTACTTCCCCCTAATACAAACTACTATACCAGAAAATTGGCCTTTTTGGGCAGGCGAAAGTTTTGAGTTTTTTAGGCCTGTATTTAATATTGCAGATGCGGCAATAAGTAGTGGGTTTGTAATTATATTACTAGGTCAAAAAACATTTTTTAAAGAAGAAAAAAACGAAACAGAAGAGGTTGATGTAGGTGAAAACAAAAATACATTAACCCAAACCGAAGGTTAGTTTTTTATTAATATAATATACAATGAAACGTTACCAATTAATTGATCAAAAACTGTTTATTGAAAACAGAAAAAGATTTACTACGCAGTTAAAACCAAACTCGTTAGCAATTTTTAATAGCAACGAAGAGTTACCGCGCAATGGCGATTCAACCTATAACTTTAAACAAAACAGTGACATGTTTTGGCTTACAGGCATCGATCAAGAAGAATGTGCAGTAGTAATTTTTCCTGATTGCCCAATACCAGCTTATCGCGAAGCATTATTTGTAAAACGTACCAACGAGCATATTGCAGTTTGGGATGGACACAAATACACCAAAGAAGAAGCTACGGCTGCATCGGGTATTAAAAATGTATTTTGGTATGATGAGTTTGATGGACTTATGCGTGCTGTAATTAACATGGCCGAACAAGTGTATTTAAATACCAACGAAAACGACCGTGCTAGCAATACCGTTAAGTACAAAGACCTAAACTTTGCGCTGCAAATGCGTGAGCGTTTTCCTTTGCATAAATACGAAAGAGCTGCACCTATTATGCAACGTTTACGTTCTATAAAATCGCCTTTAGAGGTGGAGTACATGAAACATGCGGTAGAAATATCAAACAAAATGATTCATCGTGTACTTAAGTTTGTAAAACCAGGCGTAAAAGAATACGAAGTAGAAGCAGAAGTTATTCATGAATTTGTACGCAATGGCGCAGCAGGACACTCGTTTACACCAATTGTAGCTGCCGGTAAAAATGCTTGTGTTTTACATTATGTAGATAACGCAGGAACATGTAATGATGGTGATTTATTATTGCTTGATACAGGAACAGATTACGGGAATTATATTAGCGATATGACCAGAACTTTTCCGATAAACGGAAAGTTTACACCGCGCCAAAAAGATGTTTATAATGCAGTTTTACGTGTTATGAACGAAGCCAAAAAGATGCTTAAACCAGGTATTTTGTTAATGGAATATCATGCAGAGGTTTGTAAAGTAATGGAAAAAGAATTGATAGATTTAAACTTACTTACTTTAGATGAAATAAAAAATCAAAACCCAGAATGGCCAGCATTTAAAAAATATTTTATGCATGGTACTTCGCACTTTTTAGGGCTTGATGTACATGATGTAGGCATGCGTTATGAACCAATGCAAGCAGGTATGATGTTTAGTTGCGAGCCTGGTATTTACATTCCACAAGAAGGTATTGGCATACGTTTAGAAAACGAAATTTTAATTACCGAAAGTGGTTGCATCGACCTAATGGAACATATTCCAATTGAAGTTGATCATATTGAAACATTAATGAATACTAAATAATTTTAAAGCCTTATCATTTTTTTTGATAAGGCTTTTTTTATTACTTGCAGTATGCCAAACACCAACCAAATTATTAAAACAACATTACAAAGGTTTGAGGGTAACCTATGGCATTTTCATGTGGTAATTAAACAAAAAACAGCCAATAATTTTATAGATGGAAATAACCGAAGGGTAATTTGTTTACTAAACAAAACCGAACAATTTCAGGCCGCATTAATGCCACATGGCGATGGTGATTATTTTATAAATATTAATAAGGAATTACGCACCAAGTTAAGGTTAAACATTGGGGATGAAGTATTGATTGAACTGCAAAAAGACGAAAGTGAATTTGGCTTACCCGTTCCCGAAGAGTTTGAGGTTTTATTACAACAAGATTTGGAAGGTGCCGATGAATTTTATAAATTAACCAGAGGTAAACAACGCACATTATTGTATATGATTGGTAAGCCAAAATCAAGTGATTTGCGTATTAGAAACGGAATTGGCGTACTTAATCATTTAAAAAAAGTAAAAGGCGAATTAGACTTTAAACAATTAACATTCGAAATTAAAAACACAGTAATATGAGCAGAAAACTAATTGTATATATCGCTTCTAGTTTGGATGGATACATTGCCACAAAAAACGATGATTTATCCTTTTTATCCATGGTGGAAACACCAGGAGAAGATTATGGTTACAGCGAGTTTATTAAAACAATAGATACCGTAATTATTGGCAAACGAACTTACGATAAAGTATTGAGTATGGGTTTTGATTTTCCGCATGCCCACCAAGAAACATATGTAATTACACGCACCGAAAAACCTGCAATTGGAAATGTAAATTTTTACACCCAAAATTTAAGCGAATTGGTTAACAACTTAAAAGCAAAAAAAGGCAAAAATATTTTTTGTGATGGTGGCGCACAAATCATACACCAACTTTTACAACATAAACTTATTGATGAGTTTATTATATCTATTATTCCTACCTTATTGGGTGATGGAATAAGGCTATTTTCTGAAGGATTTAACCAACAAGATTTATTACTGGTAAGCAGCAAAAGTTTTGATAGTGGGCTTGTTCAATTACATTACACATTACTAAAATAATTAGCAATTTGGTTCACCATAAGCCATTACATTTGCCAATATGTTTGCCATAGTAGATATTGAGACCACAGGCGGCCATGCCAATAATAATGGCATTACCGAAATAGCAATTTTTTTGCATGATGGCACACGCGTTACCGATTCGTTTACTACACTTATAAACCCTGGAGTTTATATACCCGCATTTATTGAAGGATATACTGGCATTACCAATAAAATGGTAGAAAATGCGCCAAGTTTTGAAACGGTAAGCAACAAGATTTACGACATGCTAAACAACAATATTTTTGTGGCGCATAATGTTAATTTCGATTACACATTTATAAAACACCACCTTGAACATGTTGGTTTAGATTTACAAGTTAAAAAACTTTGCACGGTAAGGTTAAGTCGTAAGGTTTTTCCAGGATTTAGTTCTTATAGTTTGGGTAATTTGTGCCAATCGTTAGGCATTAATTTACAAAATAGGCATAGGGCTTTTGGTGATGCAGAAGCCACTGTAAAAGTACTTGAACGTATTTTAAAAGCTGATGAGGACCAAACCATCATTGATAGTTTCTTAAAAAAAGGTTCGAAAGAAGCCACATTACCACCCAATTTACCACGCGAAGAATTTGATGTATTGCCAGCTACACCTGGCGTGTATTATTTTCATGATCAGCAAGGCAAAATTATTTATGTAGGCAAAGCCATCAACATTAAAAAACGTGTGCTTTCGCATTTTAGTGGAAACAGCAGCAGTGAAAAACGACAAAACTTTTTACGCGAAATTTTCCATGTTGGGTTTGAAGTAGTAGCTACCGAGTTACAAGCACTCATCCTCGAATCAACCGAAATAAAAAAGCATTGGCCCAAACATAATAAATCGCAAAAAAGTTTAGAATTTAATTATGCCATTTACGATTACGAAGATCAAAAAGGATACTTACGTTTAGCTATTGATAGGGTAAGAAAACACAGTAGCCCATTAAATACGTATCCAAAATTAGCTGATGCATTTAACCATTTGCAAAAGTTAGTTTTAGCCAATGGCCTTTGCCCTAAAATGTGCATGATAAACGCACAAAAAGAACCTTGCGCAGCTTTAATAGCAGGCTGTTGCGCAGGTGCATGCCAGTTTAACGAAACTCCTGAAAGTTATAACAAAAGGGTAAATTTAACCATAACAGAATTAACTAAAAAAGACAGTTATGCCATTATTGATAAAGGATTAAGAGAAGATGAGGTGTGCTGTATTTTAATTGATAATGGTAAATTTTACGGAATGGGATATTTGCACAACCAAATAGATTTACAAGATTTAGAAAAAATAAAAACCTTAATTAAACCGCTTAAAGAAAACTACTTTATTAAAGAGCTTTTAAGCATTGATAAAATACCCCAACACCGCTTAATTAAGTTTAGCGCATAAAAAAAGTGAACTGTTTTTTCAGTTCACTTTTAGGTATAATACAACCAAACATTACATATTATTAATGGTAATGTATTTTAAAAACTCTTCTCTAGTTTTACAATCTAAAAACTTACCGCTGTACTCGCTAGTAATGGTATTGCTGGTTACATCTTGCACCCCGCGAGAAGCTACACACATGTGATCTGCTTCAATCAAAACTGCTACATCATTTGTACCTAACGCTTCTTTTAGCATATTGGCAATTTGTATGGTCATGCGCTCTTGAACTTGTGGCCTGCGTGCAAAATAACGCACAATTCTGTTTAGTTTACTTAAGCCTACAACTTTACCATTGGGAATGTAAGCCACGTGCGCTTTACCTACAATAGGCACAAAATGATGCTCACAAACACTATGAAAACTAATTGATTTTTCGACCAACATATTTTTATATTGGTACTTATTTTCAAATAATTTTACCTCTGGTGCATTTGCTGGATTTAGCCCTGAAAAAATTTCGGTAACATACATTTTTGCAACTCGGTGCGGGGTTCCTTTTAAACTATCATCAGATAAATCTAAACCCAAAATTTGCATTATCTCTTTAAAATGCTTTTCAATAAGTTCAATTTTCAACTCATCATCCAATTCAAAAGCATCTGCTCTTAGCGGTGTTTCTAACGAAAACACACCATGCGAATCTCCAACATTTTCGTGATGTTGATTAGTTTCCTGTGTATTCAACAAAATTTCTTTCGGTTTCATATAATGTAACTTTCAATTTTAAATTTGAGTCAATTTTATTTGTAATCAACTTCCATATAACTACTGCAATATTTTCAGCCGTAGGGTTCAAGTTTTTAAATTCTTCAGTATCTAAATTCAGGTTTTTGTGATCAAACCTAGCTTCTACTTCTTCTTCAATAATAGTACTCAACTCCTTTATGTCTATCAAATAGCCTGTTTCTTCGTTTAAATGCCCAGTAACAGTAACAATTAGGTTGTAATTATGCCCATGATAGTTGGGATTATTACAAGTGCCAAAAAATGCCTTATTCTGTTCATCACTCCAATGTGGCAAATGCAATCGATGTGCTGCGTTAAAGTGAGCCTTGCGAGATACTGATATTTCCATTAATTATTCTTTTTGATACTTCATACAAATGTACAGTGTTAATTAAACAATATAGCAGCCGCAATATTTATATAAGTATAAGCAATCAACCATTATTAGCAGTTTTTGTTTTACATTTTAACAAAAAAGATAAACAAATTGACTAAATTTAGCTTGATTAAAAGCTTAGTTATTCTCATTTGTAATCAATTTATAAATAATAACTCTAATAATCAATTGATTAGGCTTTGTTTAACTTTTTTACATAAAAACTAAACAGAAAATTTGGTTTTAAAGATAGTTGTCGATACATTTGTTTAAGATTTAACCCAAAAACATAAACAATATGACAAGTATAGACTTTAAAAGAACGGTTCAAAAAGAAACACAATCTTTACGTCATTATGCGTATCAATTAACAAAAAACGTAGAAGACACAAACGATTTAGTACAAGATACCATGCTAAAAGCTATCACCTATCGCGATAAGTTTACTGATGGTACAAATTTAAAAGGATGGTTATACACCATTATGAAAAACACTTTTATAAATAATTACCGCAGGATGGTTAAACGCAATACGTTTATTGACCAAACTGATAACGATTATTATTTAGATTCTGTTTCGCCATTAGTTAAAAACGAAGCTGAGCAAAAATTTATATTAAATGATATAGAAGGTGCTATTAATATGCTGCCCGATAGTTTAAAGAAACCATTTACCATGAATACTAAAGGATTTAAATACCACGAAATAGCAGAAATTTTGCACATTCCAATTGGTACTGTTAAAACTAGAATATTTGTGGCACGCAGGCAGTTACGCGACCAATTAAGCCATTATGCAAAGCAATATGGGCTAGAGAGTGCAGTATAATTAATGTATTGATTAGGTTATTTTTTAAAAGCAGTTCGGTTTTGAGCTGCTTTTTTGCTTTATTTGGGTATAATTTAAACTTGAAAAGGAGAGATAAATGAAAAAGACAACTTTATTATTATTAACACTTTTTAGCTTAACAAGTGCATTTGCCCAAGTAGGTTTTAAAAAGAAAAAAGCAGACATCGAAAAATTTAAAGATACCAGACTGGTAATTGTTTTAGCTCAAGACAGTGCATATAATGCATCGATAACAGAAGCCATGGAAAAATACTGGACCTTTAGCGGTGGATTTATTTTTGATTATGATACTGCCATGAAAAAATACAGTAAACCAGAGTTTAGTTACTTATATTTTAGTAAAAGTAGAGGCACTAAAATTAAAGCTAAACTAGGCACTAGCGAAAAAGATTTTAACGGATTGGTAGTTACAATGGGTAGTAAGTTTAAGAAAAAAGCTGCCGAAGATGAGTTAGTAGCTGGAGCACATTGCGGAAATATTATTGACACCCTAGACTGGAGGCCAGAAATTACACTTGCTGTGCAAATGTTAAACAATTATTTTAACACCGCAATATTGGCCGAAAACGATAAGGGAATTACTACAAAATATATTGCTGATAACGCACCAACTGATAAAAGATTACTTGACGAAGTATTAATGTTTCCGCTACGCTCGCTCGACCTAAAAGGCAAAGAAGATGCAGCAGAACTTTGGGGAGGAGATGTAGAAGATGTGCTTATGACAGAAGCATACAAAGCCATTATGAAACCTGCAGATAAATTACTTTTCTTTTATAGCAAAGCAGAAAAAACCTGTAGCAAAATTGTAACTTCTACCACTGGCGAATTGGTATTTTACAAAGAAGATTCGGCTGATAAATGTAAGTTAAATGCCAAAGATTTAAAAGAACTTGGCGCTAAAAGAAACCAGTAAAAAAGGATTTTATATTATTAAAAGCGGCTATTTCAATACTGTTGAAATAGCCGCTTTTTTGTGCTTATTATTTTAGTGAATACTGAATGATAGTAAAAGCAAATTAGTTATTAACTCAATTCAAATACAGTTTAACCCAAATTAATCAATAGAAGATTTGAAAAATCGAACTACTTGATTTAGTT
>JAUCCO010000114.1:0-11178 GCA_034676125.1 Bacteroidia bacterium | reverse complement strand
TTCCAAATTCCTCTTTCTGCAATTCAATCCGTACAGATGCGATTCATCGCGTCTCTTATTGCGCCCTATTACACCCCAAAAATCCTCCTACGATTTATCGAATCTTCTTGAAAATCCCTCTTCATCGCACCTCTTCATGCAATTCTCCATTCTTTCATTCTTATTCATAAGCTCATTCTTTGCTATTCATCCAATCTTTATTATTATTCCAAATTCCTCTTTCTGCAATTCAATCCGTACAGATGCGATTCATCGCGTCTCCTATTGGGCCCCAAAAAATCCCACTTGCGATTTATCTCATCTCCTTAAAAATCCCCTTTCATCTCCTCTCCAAATATCCATTCTCTTCCTCTTTCCTATCACAAATAATCAATAAATTTATTTTTTTTTATCTTCCTCCCTTTCCAACATTTTTTAATAACCCCAGCAAAACCAACATCAAAAAGCGGTTTATCCGTTTATAATCGGTTTGTTTCGAAAGCAAGCGGTTAAACTATTGTTAGACTTTTGGACTCGCCACATCTTTGCCTCGTTGAATTTAACCAACAAAACTTCTGCCTGCTTTTAACGTAGCAGGTAATTAAAAAACAAATTAATTACATAACGTAATGAACAACTTAAAAAACAGTGTGCGCCTAATTGGCCACTTGGGTCAAAACCCAGAAGTAAAAGATTTAACAAACGGCAAAAAACTAGCAAAGTTTTCGATGGCCATTAACGAAAGCTACAAAAATGATGCTGGTGAGCGTGTAACAGACACCCAATGGCACAACATTACAGCTTGGGGCAAGCAGGCAGAAACTGTAGCCAAGATGCTAAAAAAAGGAAGCGAAGTTGCTATTGAAGGTAAGTTAACCAACAATACCTACACCGACAAAGAAGGTATTAAGCGCTACAGTACAGAGATTGTACTTAACGAGTTTACCATGTTGGGTAGTAAAAAAGATTAACTGTACCCTACTCAAAGTTTTATTAGCACTTTAATAAAACCAAAAACGAGGCTGAATCTAATTGAAACAGCCTCGTTTTTTTTATGCGTTAATTTTTAAAATTATAATTTAAATGGAGAAATTGATTGTAAGTGTAAACCAATACCAACCGATGCTACATTGTATTCAGCAAAAGTATAATCTAAGTGAATGGTTACAACAGCTAACTTTAATCTAAAACCTGCAGTAGCTCTAAATCCACCTATAGCACCTTCTAAACTAACCGGGTCTTTTAACTCTCTAACAATCTTTTGTTTGTTTGAGCCAGCTGTTGGTTGATTAGGGTCATAATTGTTGTTTACATCAGTTAAAGGATATTCACCTTTTAAACCTAACTTGGTAGTGGCACCTTGGTAGCCTAAGCCTAAATAAGGAGTAAATACCGATAATTTTTTAGAAATAATTGCATTAAAAGTATATGCAGAAGAAGTGAATTCTACTGATTGGTTATACGCTTTTCCAGGATTTGGATTGTGGGTTTGTGAGCTTTCTGGATCTCCTTTTAACTCCTTTAATTTTAAGGATGCATCCAATTGGGTGTAACCCGCCATTACAGATAAATCAAAAGGCATTTCTTTAATCCCCTTAAACCATTGCTTAATGTCGTGTTTTACTGCAAATCCAAACATACCTATTTCAAATTCTCCAGATTTTATGGTAGGTAAAAACCTTATAGCTACTTCGGTTCCAAAACCAACACCTACTGCCAATTGTGCTGTGGGTACCGGAAACAAATTAACACCCATACCAGGAGGAAGCTTAAATGAAGTTAGCATAGAATCTTGTGTTGATCCAGGATAACGAGCAAACATGCCTATTTCAGGATTATTTGCATCTTCATTAGCACCAAAAATTGTTGGTGAAACAGTTTTGCCATTTATAACCCTAGTACTGCTACTTAAACCCAATGCATTTACATTAAACTCTTGGTCTGCGGAAGGTGCAAAAGCAAAATTAGGACTAACAGTTAATGAAAATCCACCAATACCATGCACTTTTGCAGTGTTAAACCAGCCTCCATTTAAACCTGCGCCAAATGATTTTAATAAAGGCGATGCATAAGCATTTAAAATTTTGGTACCATCATTGGCACCTGCTTGTAAAAATGCTGACATGTCTCCTTGTGCAAATACCGATGAAGATATAACTCCCATAGCGGTAAGCAATTTTAATTTTGTAGTTAACGTTTTCATGTTTTTTATTAAATTAGGTCATCAAATTTGTACTTCTTTATTAAAAAAACCTAATACTTATTTATAAATACGCTATATTACGTACATAATTGAATTTTAATTAAACACTATGGTTAACAAAACTAAACTACCTTTAAATTACAAAATTAGTTCGCGCATTATGGCCGCTGCCCTATTGGCTTTAGCTATAATTATTAGTACGTGCATCATTTCAAATACATGGAGAAATAATGTTAAATCATTACAAACAATTGCCGTTACAGGCTCAGCAAAAAAGGATATTATTTCTGATATTGGAGTTTTGCGAGGTTCGGTTGTAATTAATGCATCAAACCAAAATGATGGGTATGCTTTAATAAAAACACAAATACCTTTAGTACTAAATTACCTCAATAATCAGGGAATAAAATCTACAGATATTGAACTAATGCCCATAAATTCTTACGCAAATTACGAGTTTACACCGCAAGGAATGCAAACTGGTAGAATACTTGGCTACACACAATCGCAAAGGTTTCAGTTAAAACTAAATGATGTAAACAAAGTAAAAGCACTATCATTACAAATTACTGATTTATTAAAACAAGGAGTTTCGTTGCAAATGGAAACGCCCGAGTATTACTACAGTGGCTTGGCCGAGCTAAAAATTCAAATCCAGGCAGATGCGGCTAAAGATGCGCAAACACGTGCCAAACGAATTGCCGAATCAACAGAACAAACACTTGGCGCAATGCGTTCTGCTAAAATGGGTGTATTACAAATTACCCCTAAAAACACCAATATTATAGGCGATTATGGCATTAATGATGCGAGCTCAATTGAGAAAGAAATTACGGCAGTAGTACACGCCAATTTTGAAATTGATTAATTAACAACAGTTGAGGTTTTACTTTATATTATTTTTTCTATTCATAAGAATTTCCAGCTTTGCTCAGCAAGCTAAAGATACCAGTGTATTTAGCATAAATGGGGGATTTGATTTTTATTATGGCTACCACTCTGGTAATAATATTAATATCCCATATTATGTTTCAATGGCCAAGAATAGTCAGCCCGTTATTAACCTAGCTTATTTAGATATTAAATATCAATACAAGCGTTTTAGAACCAATATAATCCCCGCTTTGGGTACGTATATGAAAGCTAATTATGCTGCCGAAAATACTGCCATGCGAAACTTGGTTACTGCTTATGTTGGTTTACAAATTAATAAACAAAAAAATATTTGGGTTGATGTTGGGATTTTGCCTGCGCCATACACCTTAGAAAATGCAATCTCTAAAGACCAACTTATGTACACTAGGTCGCTAGGATCTGAAGGAAGTCCGTATTTTGTTACAGGAGCAAGAGTTACTATTCCATTATCAAAAAAAACAACTTTTACGGGATACTTAATTAATGGCTGGCAACAAATACGTGATGTAAACAGCCAACTTAGTTTGGGTAGTTTAATTGAAACTAAAGCCAATAAAAAACATAAATTAGGATGGAGTATTTATGTAGGCAACGAAAAATCAAACCTAAACCCAACCTTTGGTTACCGCTATTATACAGATATACAATGG
Organism: Bacteroidia bacterium; assembly: GCA_034676125.1. GTDB lineage: Bacteria > Bacteroidota > Bacteroidia > UKL13-3 > UKL13-3 > UBA6183. The sequence continues at coordinate 7,431 of JAUCCO010000114.1, read as the reverse complement.
ACTTATTTACACAATAAAAAACTAAGTGCTACTTCGGTAATTTCGTTAGGCTTACAAAACAAAACAGATACTTTAACTAAACATAAAATTGATGTGTGGTGGCAAGCTAATTTTATTGCAAAATACAATTTAACCTCACGCCAAAGTATAGCCGCACGCACCGAGTTTTATAACGACCCATTTAAAAATATTGTAACCCCAATTATTGGTAACAATGGTTTTGCGGCATTTGGCAACAGCATTTGCTATAGCCTAAAAATAAAAAACAATGCACTATTTAGGGTTGAAACTAAACACCTTTACACCACACACAATTTGCAATTGGATAAAAACAACAAAGCCACAAATCAATCGTGGCTTGCAGTTGCTAATATTACAATTTGGTTTTAGCGGTTAAACTTTAATCGCATACCCAAATTAGTTTCGTTAAATTTACCATCATCAAACACTACATTTCCGTTAACAATGGTGTGTGTAATTTTACTATTAAACTCGGTTCCTTCAAACGGACTCCAACCACATTTGTATAAAATATTACTTTTATCAACCGTATAACTTTTGTTTAAATCAACCAAAACTAAATCGGCATAAAAACCTTCACGAATAAATCCTCTTCTATCAATTTCAAATAATTCGGCCACATTATGACTCATCTTTTGAACGATGGTTTCTAAACTAATTTTTCCTTGATGATAAAATTGCAACATGGCATTTAAAGCGTGTTGCACTAATGGCCCGCCCGAAGGTGCATCAAAATAGGGTTTGCTTTTTTCGCTAATGGTATGTGGTGCATGATCGGTAGCAATTACATCAATTCTGCCATCAAGCACAGCAGCAAAAATTGCATCTCTATCTTCAATGGTTTTTACCGCAGGATTCCATTTTATAAAATTGCCTTTGGTTTTATAATCATCATTAGTAAACCACAAATGATGTATACAAGCTTCGGCAGTAATGTGCTTTTGGCTTAATGGAATATCATTACGAAATAATGCTAACTCTTTGGCAGTACTAATGTGTAAAATGTGTAGCCTAGTTTTATATTTTTTAGCCAACGATACTGCGAATGATGATGACTTATAACAAGCCTCGGCACTGCGAATTAAATGATGGTAACTAGCATCAATATCATAGCCATATTTTTGTTTAAACTCTTCGGTAAGCTGCTTTATCATCGGGTCATCTTCGCAATGTGTGGCAATAAGCATTTTTACTTGAGCAAAAACTTGCTCCAAAGCATTCATATCATTCACCACCATATTACCAGTAGACGAACCCATAAATATTTTAACACCACATACATTACTTGGGTCGAGCTTTAACAATTCGGGTAAGTTGGTATTTGTAGTACCCATAAAAAACGAATAATTGGCCAACGAACATTGCGAAGCGCGTGTGTATTTCTCTTCTAACAATTCAATAGTTGTGGCACTTGGTACTGTGTTGGGCATTTCCATGTAACTGGTAATTCCACCAGCAATGGCTGCTTTAGCTTCGGTATAAATTTCGCCCTTATGTGTTAAACCGGGTTCTCTAAAATGCACTTGATCATCAATAGCACCAGGCAATAAATGTAAACCTTCGGCATTAATAATTCTATCAGCGGGCATTGCAATACCATTGGTATCAATTTTTTCGATGATGTTATTTTTAATAAAAACATCAGCAAAATATGTCTTGCCCTCGTTTACTAATCGGGCATTTTTAATTAAAAGCGTACTCATGCCTACGAATATAAAGCAAGTATTTATAATTTAAAGTACAGTAATAATTAAACCTTGTTTAAATAGTATTTAATCAATCAATATTCATTTCAACAACCCTATTCTTAACATACACCTGCATCAAAAATTTGAAACAAAAAAGAGGCCATCAAAATAATTTGACAGCCTCTTTTAAAATATAGTAATTAAGGATTACTCCTCTGGTTTTCTGTTTTCCATTAATTTAAATACATCATGACTAAAACCTGTGTTGCTAAAACCACCATCATGAAACAAGTTTTGCATGGTTACCATACGCGTGAAATCACTAAACATGCTTATGCAATAATCAGCACAATCAGATGCGCTTGCATTGCCTAAAGGAGATAACGCTCCCGCATAATCAAAAAAGTCGCCAAAGCTTTTAACGCCACTACCCGCAGTAGTTTTAGTAGGACTTTGAGAAATGGTATTTACACGTACTTTCTTTTCTTTACCAAAACGGTAGCCAAAACCACGCGCATAACTTTCTAATAATGATTTTGCATCGCCCATTTCATGATAATCTGGGAATGCACGTTGCGCACCAATATAGGTTAATGCTATAATTGAACCCCAATCATTCATGGCATCTTTTTTCCATAAAGTTTGCATTAATCTATGAAATGATATTGATGAAATATCCAACGTATCATGCATAAATTTATAATCAACATCGGTGTAATCACGCCCTTTACGAATGTTTAAACTCATACCAACCGAGTGTAATACAAAATCAATTTTGCCACCTAAAATCTCCATCGACTTTTCTACTAACGCTTCCATTTCGTCAGTTTTAGAAACATCACATGAAATAATTTGAGCATTACCACAAATGGCTGCAAGGTTATTAATTTCGCCCATTCGCATAGCAATTGGTGCATTGGTTAATACAAACTCTGCGCCTTGCTCGTGTGCCTTAAGTGCTACCTGCCAAGCAATTGATTTGTCATTTAACGCACCAAAGATGATGCCTTTTTTACCTTTTAATATCATATTCTTGTTTAGTTTTCAAGTTAGTTTTTGGAGTTATTATTATAAACCCAAAATTGATTTTAGTTTTGCAATTTTATACATTTTCCGCTTACATTTGACAAAATGATTTTAAGTAAACGTAACTTACTGTTTATATTTTATTTAGTGTTAACCATCAACACATTTGGTAACCCGCCAAAAGTTTTTGGAAAATACGATTATTTACACGGTAAACTAAATAATAACCGAAATTGGTTTGATGTAACCCAATACAACATTACGCTAAAAGTGTTTCCAAACAAAAAGTATATTAGCGGATACAACACCATTGATTATACGGTATTAAAAAATGCAAAAATCATGCAACTTGATTTGCATGGATTGATGCAAATTGATAGCATTATTTACCACAACAAACCCATAAAATACAGCAGAGATAGCAGTGTTATCTTGATAAAATTACCTGTTCAGCGTAAAGACAGTAGAAATAGCATTACGGTATATTTTAGCGGAAACCCACTAATTGCCAAAAAAGCCCCGTGGGATGGTGGCTTTGTTTTTACCAAAGATAGTAGCGGAAACGACTGGGTTGGCCTTGCATGCCAAGGACTTGGAGCAAGTGCTTGGTTACCCTGCAAAGACCATTTGAGTGACGAAGCTGATAGTGTAAAAATAAACCTTCAAGTTCCCTCAAACTTAACGGGCGTAAGTAATGGTAAATTAATAGGCAGTACAGATTTAGGCAATGGATTTACCGAATTTAACTGGAAGGTAAGTTATCCGATAAACAATTATAATATAACTGTTAACGTAGGCAAATACGCGCATTTTAGTGATGAATATACGGCCAAATACAACCAAATAACACTGCCTTTAAGTTTAGATTATTATGTATTAGAATATAACCTAAACAAGGCTAAAAAACATTTCGCACAGGTTAAAACCATGTTATCTTGTTACGAAAAACATTTTGGCCCCTACCCTTTTTGGAATGATGGATACAAGCTAGTAGAAACGCCCTATTGGGGAATGGAACACCAAAGTGCTGTTAGTTATGGTAACGATTACACCAACACCCGTTGGGATTTTGATTTTATTATAATTCATGAAAGTGCACACGAATGGTTTGGTAATAGCATTACTGCTGTAGACCCTGCTGAACTTTGGCTACACGAAAGTTTTACAACTCATGCAGAAGCTGTATTTGTAGAGTGCAACATGACTAAAGATGCCGCACATAAATATTTAAAAATGCAAAAACGTAATATCGTAAACAAAGAACCCATGTTGGGTACTAACGATGTTTATTTTCATGATTTTGACGACAATGATATATACTACAAAGGCAGTTGGATGCTGTATACCATAAGACATGTATTAGATAATGATACGCTTTGGTTTAATACTTTGCTTGATTATGCCAATACTTTTAAATACAGTAACATAACTACACAGCAAGCCATCGACTTTTTTGTAAAACGTACCGGAAAAAACCTTGCTCCTATTTTTGAACAATACCTGTACAAAGTAAATTTACCTCAATTTGAATACAGCTTAACTGCTGGCGAAAACGACATGTTGGTGCTTAAGTACAGGTGGAACAATGTGGTAAAAGGATTTGAAATGCCCATAAAAGCAACCTTATCAAAAGATGATTACCAATTGCTTATGCCTACTTCAAAATGGCGGGTGGTTGATTTAAATTACCTGGATAAAAAGGAATTTAAGCTTCAAACCGATTATTACTTAATTGATGTTAAAGAGGTAATTGAAAAAGAACAAACCAATAAAAACTAACCAGGCATATCAATTATTGTGGTGACATAATAAGCCACTACAGTAATTGCAGAGTAAACCAAATGCTCTTTCCAAGGTGTGTATTTTCTAAAATCAATTCCTTGCATTTTACAGTATATGGCCAACATTATTTTTTCTATTAGGTATGATATTACTGTTGCAAACGCAATACCTTTCATGCCAAATAAATAGATAAACCAAAACGACAACAAGCAGTGTATAACAATATAGTTTGAAGATATTAAGTAAAACACTTTATTCTTCATGATACCCATTATTACCGTTTGCGGATAAATCATTCTACTAATAATTAATAGCAGGTAAATATTAAAAATTTTGTAGCCTTCCATTAATTGCTCATTGTAGGCGTACTTAAATAAATAAGGGCTAATAAACATTAATGCAATAGTTGATGGAAACAGCCAACGCATTAGTTTTTGTGATGATTTTTTTAGCCTTATTAAACCAACGTTTAGTTTATCGGCTGCATTTAGTTTTGCAATTTCGCCACTATAAACGTTACTTAATGCATTGGCCAATATTAAAAATATTGGTAATTCTCTTGCTGCATATCTATACATGGCAAACTCTTCGTCACTAAAATTATACCCAATTATATAACTGTTTATGTACTCCATACTTCCGGCTAAAAGTATCGAAAACATAATCGGGAATACCCGCTTCATAAAATCTATTGTAAGCGCTTTATTAATAGATATGGTAGCATATTTCATTAATAAAATAATGGTATAGTTAAATTTTAACAACGATAAAACCAGTAATAAATTAATGGCTAAATTAAGCGATTGTTTAAAATACAAAGGCAAACAAAGCAACAGAACTTGAGCGGTAAATGTAATGGCACCCCAAATAATTAACGATTTGTACTTTTCGTTTAAATAAAAAATATAGTCTGTAATATAGGTAGGTGTATTTAGCAAAACTACTAAGGCAAACATCTGAAAAAGATCTTTATCCATGCCATGCAAATAGCCCATGGATGCAACAGCTATTGCAGCCACAACAGAAAATGACAATAATAAAATGAAGGTGCTAAAGAGTAACTTTTTTCTAACTACCTTATTTGCATTATTAAAATAAGGAATTAACATATTGGTAATAGCAGCTACCCAAAAAAATGTTAAGCTAGAGCTTACTAGCATTAAGTTTTCGTACTTGCTAATTAACCTTAAACCATATTCGTGCTGATATAAAATTGCAATTTTGGCAAGCAATATCGAAATAAGAAACATAGTGCCAAATCGCAAGAAATGATAGATTTGTAAACTATTAAACTTATTTAGTTTGCTCCAGATTGATGCCACTTATTTGTATGATATTAGTATTCAAATAACCAAATTAACCTTTACTAAACCAAATTAATATGATAAGTGGGTAATACTTGCCATATTATTAAATAATTAACTTACCTGTTTACCTCCAAGCAAAGAAGCGCTTTTAAAGCCATCACATCTATTGTTTAAATTTAAAACACTGAGGTTTGCGCAAATATCCAAATGCGTTGCAAATGCGCCATCAAACCAAACCTTAGCCTAACTTTTATACTTAATAATATTTGCCAGTTAACAACTAAAGATTAAAAGTTATTAAGCATATAATTAAAAAATTGTTTTGTAAACGGGCTAAGAATTGTAGTTTCGTTCAACTAAAATTAAAAAATTATGAAGGCAACTAGAAAAGATTTTTTAAAAACCGGTGCTATTATAGCTGCTGGTGCAACATTTTATACACCTACAGTTAAAGCGGCAATTAATAAAATTAACCAATTATCAAATGATGGGTTATTTGTGTTACCTAAATTACCATATTCGTACGCTGCACTTGAGCCACACATTGATGCTCAAACAATGGAAATACATTACACCAAGCACCACCAAGCTTATGTAAATAATTTAAATGCAGCAATTGCTAAAGAAGCTTCATTAAAGGGCAAATCAGTTGAGGATTTAATAGCAAACACCAACAAACTACCAGAAAGTGTAAAAACTGCGGTGCGTAATAATGGTGGCGGACATTGGAATCATTCATTTTTTTGGCAAATACTAAAACCAGGAACCAACCCAAGTGCAAAAGTTACTGCTTTAATTAACAAAAACTTTGGTTCGATGGATGAATTTAAAAAGCAATTTGAAAAAGCTGCTGCTACACAATTTGGTTCAGGTTGGGCATGGCTAGTTAAGCAAGGAGATAAATTAGTAGTTACATCAACCCCAAATCAAGATAATCCGTTAATGGATGTTGCCGCAGTAAAAGGTACGCCAATTATAGGTTTAGATGTGTGGGAACACGCTTATTATTTAAAGTACCAGAACAAAAGAGGCGACTATACACACGCTTTTTGGAGTATTTTAAATTGGGAAAAGGTTGAACAACTGCTAGATGCATAAACTTTAAAAAAATGATTGGCATTATTAAAAAATAATTTTACTTTTGCCATCCCAAAACGGTGGTTTTAGCTCAGTTGGTTAGAGCGCCTGATTGTGGTTCAGGAGGTCGTGGGTTCGAGCCCCATATTCCACCCACATCGTTTTAAGCTTCACATTTTGTGAAGCTTTTTTTTTATCAAATCCATACCTAAAGCAGCTTATACCAATTGTAATTATTTTTTGTCAAAACTAAAAATAATTTACAATGGTAATGCCGATGTTACAAGAAAATAGTTCAATGAGGTGCGAGCCGAAATTGGACTATATTGAATGTGCTTTCGGTATTAATAATTCTTTTTAAAAAGTATATATTGCACCCAATGATAGCAAGAAAACTATATTACAGCTTATCACCCAAAATGCGCAGGGTAGTGAGGCGATTAGTTTATATGCCAATTGATGTAATTGAAAAAGTTACAGGCAAACAAAACCCAATGATACCTCCAAAAGGAATGATATTTACAGGTTCG
>JAUCCO010000113.1:0-11261 GCA_034676125.1 Bacteroidia bacterium | reverse complement strand
ATCACCTCATAATTTATTCGCTTATGTGTTAAATAACGTCCATTGGTATCGGTAACTAACAAATAAAGTTTTCCATAGCCGTTTAAATCATCTCTAATTATGATAAATAATGAATCCCTTTGCATTACATAACAATGAACATATGCTATGTTGATGTTTCTTTGAATAGTAAAACTATCAAACTTAAGGCTATCACCAAAATAACCTATATGATGCTGTTGTGAACTGTCTAAATATTGAATAAATATAGCGTGTCGGTCTTCTATTTGATTTGTAAAGGCAGTAGCTGTTCGAAAACCGTTTTTAAACAAAACCTTAGTATTAATTAGTTTACCTCCTGTATCAATCTTGTTAAGTTTATAATAAACCTTATCATTATTGTTATTACTATCAGCCGCCAAGTGCCAACTTAGGCTATACAAAGTACTATCCTCACCACCACTCATAAGTTTAACTGTTCGGTTTGTGGTACTATCGGTATTATAAAAAACCTGAGAATTTTGGGCGTTTAGCCCAATAAAAAGGTGCATTAGCAGAAAAATAAAAACTATGTTTTTCATAATTTAAAATAAGAAACACGAGGTAAAGATTATTACCCCGTGTTTCAAAAATACAATATTGTTAATTTATCCAATTTTTATAGTTTACTTGTAGTTATACAACTTGTGTTTGTGTGTACAGTTTTGCTTTATTGTTTAATAATTTTCTTCACAATTTCGCCATTAGGGGTACTAATTCTTGCAAAGTATATTCCTGGTTTTAACTCAGTAACATTTAGCGTTATTTGAGATGAATTGCTATTAATTTCCTGGGAATAACACAAAACGCCACTTTGGTTATACATTGCTACTGATGTTATCCAAGTTTGAAGGCGGTTTTGAATAGTTAAATTACCATCTGTAGGGTTAGGAAATAAAGTAATGGTAGAGGATATATTTTGTTTAGCATCATTTAAACCACTAAATGGATAATACGTTTCTACTTTAATTAATTGGCACCAAGGTAAAGTTTCGTTAGCTGCGGTATCGGTGCTTACATACCAACTAACGCCACGTATGGGTTGTTGTGTACTATCAACACAAAAACCCGCCAACAACAAACGGTTATCTGCTGTTTGGTAAATTTGGTCGAGTATATTAAAATAGTAATAATTGCCAAAAACTTTAGCCCAAAGTGGTTCTCCATCCATGGTAAGTTTTAGTAATGTGCACAAATCGGTGGTGGTGTTTAGTGAGTTTAGTTTACCGTGTGTGCTGCCAACGGCATACATAAATCCATCTATAATTTTTACATTTATAATGTTACAACTGCCTGTTGGCCCATCACTAAAACCACCTGGGTAATAAAAGTTTTCGCTAAGCAATTGGCCTTGTTGGTTAAACTTGGCTAAATACATAAAATCGCCATAAGCACCATAAGCTAAAATGGTTTTATCGGGCATTAGTTGTATGCCTTTTATGTATGAACCTGCTATCCTGTTTTCAATATATCGCCATGTTATGTTGCCATTAACATCTAACCCAAAAAGATGTTGTTTCCTCTCAGTACTATCTCTGCTTCCACCTACAATAAATCCACCATTGCCATCATCAACCATACATAGTGGTATTAGAGAAATGCCGTTTTTTCCATACATCATCACCTCATAATTTATTCGCTTATGTGTTAAATAACGTCCATTGGTATCGGTAATTAGTAAATAAAGCTTACCATAGCCGTTTAAATCATCTCTGCTAATTATAAATAATGAGTCATTGCGTTTTACATAGGTATGCACGTAGGCAACACTTATACTAGATTGTATTGCAAAACTATCAAAACTCAGGCTGTCTGTAAAAATCCCAACATAGTGCAGAGATAAGCTGTCTGAATATTGACCGAATAATGAGTGGTTTTGGTTGGCTATGTTTGTGGTAATATCAACAGTCCATAAGCCATTTTTAAACAAGTTTCGTGAAGAAATTAACTTACCTGATGTGTCAATCTTGTTTAATTTATAAAAATAATTACCATTATTAATTATAGTATCAGTACCGCGATGCCAACTCAAGCTATATAATGTGCTATCCTCACCACTACCCATAAGTTTAACTGTTCGGTTTGTGGTACTATCGGTATTATAAAAAACCTGAGAATTTTGGGCGTTTAGCCCAATAAAAAGGTGCATTAGCAGAAAAATAAAAACTATGTTTTTCATAATTTAAAATAAGAAACACGAGGTAAAGATTATTACCCCGTGTTTCAAAAATACAATATTGTTAATTTATATAACTTAAAATTGTGCTTGCTATTGTTTGGTCATCCAAAACTAAACGAACAATGTATAAACCTGTTTCAAAATCTGTGGTATTAATCACAACTTCACCTTCTAAATCACTTCCTGTAATTAGCGTTTGGGTTATTAGGTTACCTCATTTTGTAAAAACCATAGCTAAGTTTAAACCAACCATACAAATGGAAATTAGCAGTGCCGAAAACCGTAAGTTAATTTTTGATTTGTTTTTACCATTGGGCTACCAAATTAATACATTGGTAGATTTTAAATTAAAACCACTTACCCAACAAGAAGCAGTAAACTTTGAAGATGGTGATTTTTACTTTGTATCTTCGGGTAACTAGCTAATCACTTTTACTCATTTGATAAAGGCAATTATCAAAATTAACGAAGTACAAGTTATACTCGTTAGGAGCATATTTATTCAAGTGAGTTATTGTTTCTTTGATGATGTTGTTCGCTTGCTTCTGAACAAACAATGAATAGTATAAAAACACACTATACTTTTTACTGTTATTTTGTAATCTTAGTCGATTGCCCTTAAAATCAACCATGGTATTTGTCAGTTCAGCCATGGTAAACAAAGAGTCTGTCCATTTTCCTGAAGTATATCCCTGGGGTGGAAACGATTCTAACTCATTGTTTTTATTCCAAGTAAACTGCGTTAATCCTCTACTTTCTGCAATACAATTAAAGTAGGCATAAACCGGCTTTTGTGTTTCGTTATCAAAACAAATTGTTTGTAGTGGCTGAATATGGTTTTGAATCCACCAACGAGGTTTGTTGTATATTAGAGTGTCTTTTTTCTTTGCGTTGATGAGTTGCACAAAACTTACAGAGTCTATTTGATAAATGTTAGCATTAGCTACTTCATAGTTGCTAAGGTAATTTTTAAGGTTATTTTCACTAACTATGGCAAAAGATCTTACCCCAATTGCCTTTAAGTATAACCTTCCACATGAGCAGAAGGCTATACTAGAGAATATAAATATGCAAAAAAAAGTTTTTTTACACATGAAAGGATTATTCATCAATTTGATCTTGATAATCTACGAATATAACATAGCCAACATCAATTACACTATCAACAGCGTAAATACCTTCCGATATGGCAATATTACTTAACCCCATATTACTAGCTATCGCTTCAGACAATGGAAAATATTCAGCATCATAAGTATTATTAATGAACCAATTAGAATAAGTGCTAAATGAAATTTTATTGAACGGCATCGTTATTTTCAATTTATCATCATCAACTTTTTCAATTGTACCTTGAAAATAGTTTGGTATATCTACTGAGGCACCCGGCTCATAGTCAGATAGTGGTGTTACAATGCAAAATTTATATCCACAACAAATCTTATCCGATCCTTGGGGACAAAGTTTTCTTTTCCCTTTTTCTACCCCAATTGTGGTAGGTGAACTAGTTTCAGCCAAAGTCGTATTTTGATTTGACTTTGTAGTTGATGCGTTAGTGTTACTAAACGTTTCGTCTTTTTGACATGAGATTGCAAGTAAGCAAATTGTTACTGCAATAAAGCTTTTTTTTATACTTTTCATTGTGTGCTTTTTTTGCCTACTCTAAACCCGTTTTCGGCACCCCGTAAATCTATACCTGCCTTTTAATGGCTTTCGATATTAAATTCTTTGCAAAAGAAAGTTGTTAAGTGAATCGAAAAAAGAAAATTCGTGTACACCACATGCACAAATTGTGCATGTTATGAGATTTTTTAGTAAACTTACTTTACTAACTATAAACCTATGGATGAATTTATTTATCATCAAAACATTTGCAGCACAATTAAAATCATTCGAAATTACAAAGGATTAAAACAAAACTACGTATCTGTTAAATCTGGATTTAAGGATAGAAGTGTGTATGCAAAAACAGAGTCTGGCCAAATAAAAAGCTTGCCTATTACTAAGTTTAATGCAATATGTGAAACTTTACAATGTAATGGGCATGTGCTTTTACTTTTAGCTGCTGTAGATAATTTTAGCTATAAAATAAGCTCATGGAGTGAGTTTATGGATTCTATTTAAAAATCGGATGAAGCTCAACGACAGTATATGTTAGATTTAGTAAGTCAGTTATTTACTAATGAAAAACCTGCTAAATAAAGGTAAAGCCCTTAATTTAAAAGTACAGCCGTTACCTTACCTATAGTTTTTTTATAAATGGATTAATTTATATTTTATTGGAAATTGAACCTATGTAATCCAATTATTGATAAACATCATCATACACCATTTTAAAACCGAATTGTATCCTTTTATCAAGGTAGGCCCGCAAGTGTTTTTTACTTTTAACTGGTACTTGTTTGTTGTTTGTGCCATTGTTTACCAACTTTTTGCATGGTAAAAACCATGTAAATAAACATCAAAAAATAAATAATAAACCTTAACATTTTAGTTAATTTGCGGCACTTTAAAAGCGCAATATTACTGATGTTATTTAATAAAAAACACCACAACAACCAAACCTTATTAAACTTGTACAAAGGCATGTTAAAACCTCGAATGATAGAGGAAAAAATGCTGATATTATTACGCCAAGGTCAAGTAACTAAATGGTTTAGCGGAATTGGCCAAGAGGCCATTAGCGTTGGTGTAACACAAGCTTTAGATAAAGATGAATACATATTGCCATTACACCGCAACTTAGGCGTTTGGACCAATAGAGACATGCCTTTTGCTAAACTTTTTTCGCAATGGCAAGGTAAATTGAATGGCTACTCAAAAGGTCGCGAACGTTCGTTTCATTTTGGCACAAACCAGCACCATATTGTAGGCATGATTTCGCATTTGGGTGCCATGTTAGGTGTAGCTGATGGAATTGCTTTGGCGCATAAATTAAAAAACGAACAAAAAATTAGTGTTGTTTTTAGTGGTGATGGAGGTGCAAGTGAAGGCGATTTTCATGAAGCCATAAATACCGCTGCGGTTTGGGATTTACCTGTAATATTTTTAATAGAAAATAATGGCTACGGCTTATCAACCCCAAGTAACGAACAATTTAAATGCAAAAACTTTATTGATAAAGCCATTGGTTACGGCATACAAGGATATAAAGTTGATGGCAACAATATTCTTGATGTGTATGAAATGGTGAGCAACCTTGCTAGTAGCATGCGAACCAATCCACGACCCATAATTTTAGAGTGTATTACTTTTAGGATGCGTGGCCACGAGGAAGCTTCGGGTACCAAATATGTTCCGCAAGAATTGTTTGAAGAATGGGGTAAAAAAGATCCTATTTCAAACTACGAAAACTGGCTAAAAGCGGAAGGTATTTTAACAAATGAAATGATTGCCGAGTATCGTGCAGAGTTTAAAAAAGAAATTGAAGAAGGTGTGGAAACGGTGCAAACCGAAGCAGATATTACGCCAGATACTTTAACAGAATTAGCTGATGTGTACGCACCAATTGAAGTGCAACAGAGCGAAAACTTTGGCAATTTGCAAAACGTAACAGTTAAACCAATAAGCGAAAATAAATCACGCAAACGTTTGGTTGATGCCATAAGTGATGGCATGAAATTAAGTATGCGCAAGCATAATAATTTAGTTTTAATGGGCCAAGATATTGCCGAGTATGGTGGTGTTTTTAAAATTACACAAGGTTTTGTTGAAGAGTTTGGCAAAGGCAGGGTGCGTAATACTCCTTTGTGCGAAAGTGCAATTTTAGGTGCTGCATACGGACTTTCAATTAAAGGCATGAAAGCCATGATGGAAATGCAATTTGGCGATTTTGTTACGGTAGGTTTTAACCAGATTGTAAATAATTTGGCAAAAAGTTATTACCGTTGGGGCCAAAATGCCGATGTGGTAGTACGCATGCCAACAGGTGCTGGTGTTGGTGCTGGGCCATTCCATTCGCAAAGTAACGAAGCATGGTTTTTTCATGTGCCTGGGTTAAAAATTATTTACCCAAGTACACCTAGTGATGCAAAAGGTTTATTGTCGGCTAGTTTTACCGACCCAAATCCAATTATGTTTTTTGAACATAAAGCATTGTACCGCTCGGTAGAGTTAGAAGAAGAAGTTTATGATGATTATTACGAAATAGAAATTGGCAAAGCACGCATAGTAACAGAAGGAACTGATGTAACCATTATAACTTATGGTGCTGGTGTGCATTGGGCTACAAAATATTGTAAAGAAATTGGCATTGATGCCGATATAATTGACTTAAGAACATTATTACCTTGGGATAAAGAAGCCGTAATTAAAAGTGTAATTAAAACAGGTAAAGCATTGGTGTTACACGAAGATGGCTTAACAGGTGGTATAGGTGCAGAGATAGCGGCATACTTATCAGAACATGCATTTAGGTATTTAGATGCGCCCGTAAAACGTTGTGGCGGACTTGATTCTCCGGTGCCATTTAATGTTAATTTAGAACAAAATTATTTGCCCAAAGAACGTTTTAAAATTGAACTTCAAACGTTACTAAATTATTAGCAATTAATATGTTTAAGAACAAATTTTTTCTGGCATTTTTTATCACTTTAATACTAAGTATTGGTGTGTATTTAGGAGTTAAATTTATTCCAAAGGGTAATGATTTACCTTTTAATGAATACATGATTAAAGCAGCCGACAAGTACAATGAAGATTGCCCTAAAATGATTGATGAATACACGCGCCTAGACCAAGTACAAGCCTTGCCAGCAAATGTATTGCAGTATGATTATACATTAGTAACGTTAGATATGGATGATATAAATATGGATAATGTTACCCCAAGCCTAGAAACTATGTTGATTAAAACCATCAAAGAAAATGATGATTTTGAAATATTTAAGGACCATAAAACTACTTTCTCGTACCGATATTTTGATAACCAAGGATTTTTTATGGTGAAGATAGATATTGGGCCAGAGAAGTACGATTAAATTGCAGATTAACCGTTACTTTTCTAACCACATTTTACTTTATTTTCTTGCGCATTAGTTTCACTTCTGCATCTCGTTTTTTCGAATTTAATCTTTCTTCAATTGAGCCTTTGCTTGGTTTAGTTGCTTTACGTTTTTTGCGCACTACAAAACACTTATTAAGCAATTGGTACATTTTTTTAAATGCAATTTCTTTATTGCCTAACTGTGTTCGTTCTGCTTGCGCTACAACTTGTATTACTCCTTCAGCAGTAATTTTGTCTTTTAGTTTTTCAATAATAATAGCACGTTCTTCATCAGAAATTAGTTGTGCATAATGCACATTAAACTCCAATAAAACTTTGGTGGCAACTTTATTTACATTTTGCCCACCAGCACCACCACTTCGGCTTGTTTTTACCGTAAAATCTTTATTTAAAAAAGGCGGTACAAAGTGTTGCATTAATTGGCTTCGAAATTAAACTCACTGCGCAATTCACCACGTGTTTTGGTAATTACATTTACATCCATTTTGATATCAGTTAATGGTCTATCGCTAGCATTTTTGGGCTGTTTAACTATTTCATCTACCACTTCAATTCCTTTTAATATTTTACCAAAAACAGTGTACTCACCATCTAAACCTTTTGTGCCATTAGTTGAATGACAAATATAAAACTGCGAACCACTTGAAGCCTTTAATGGATTTGATGCATTGCCCAATCTAGCAGCTGCTACTTCGCCTCTAGCATGGCGATGTTTGGTAACATCTATCTCGGCAGGTATGGTATAACCAGGACCACCTTGCCCATCATTGTTTGGGTCGCTATCTTTTGAATTTGGATCTCCACCTTGTATCATAAAATTGGTAATAATGCGGTGAAAAGTAGTACTGTCGAAATAATTAGTATCAGCTAAACCTAAAAAGTTTGCACGGTGCAAAGGAGTTTCTTTATATAACCACATGTACATGGTTCCTTTGCTTGTTTTAATTTCAATAATTTGTTCTGTGGTATCTTTGTTCTGTTGTTGAGGAACTACACCATCATCTTCTTTTGAGCATGAGGCAAAAATAAATAATACCAGTACAAGTGAATATATGTTTTTCATTAGTTTATGTTTTAATCAAACATAATAATTTTAGGAATAAACTGCATGAATAATTTACAAAAAGAAAATTAAGAAATCAGCAACAATGAAAATCAACTCTAATTTATGCCAACAAAACGTTAGATGTTAATTTTAAGGTCCATTACATATTTAACTAAACTAGCGCTATTTTTAGCACCAGTTTTTCTTACAATGTTTTTGCGGTGGGTTTCTATAGTATAATGGCTTAAGTTTAAACTTTCGGCAATTTGGTTTGATGTAAGTCCATTAACAATTAGTGCTATAACTTCTAATTCTCTTGGAGTAAGTACACTATTTTCATTACTAGATAGTTCAGGGAATTTAGTAAAAACCTGCTCGCCATTTAGTACTTTTTCTATGGTTAAAATCAACTCCGCTTTACCTACATTTTTCAACAAAAAAGCATCTGCACCATAATGTTTAGCATCAATAATAAATCGCCTATCACCATGCATAGATAGCATAATAATTTTAGAAGTAATTCCTTGATTTTTTAAATGTAAAATAACTTGTAACCCATCTTTTTCGGGCATTTTTAAATCCAACAAAACCACATCGGGATTTAGTTTAATAATATGTTTTAATGCAGTCTCACCATCATTAGCACTACCAATAATTTTAAAACGGTCATTATCGTTCAACAAAAGTTGTAACCCATCAATTACAATTTGGTGGTCATCGGCAATAAAAATAGTGTTTACACTCATGTATTTATAATTGGAATTTCTACTATAATTGTTGTTCCTTTTCCTACCCTGGAATCGATGGTAAACTTACCAGCCATTACTTCACTTCTATGTATCAGGTTGCTTAATCCAATTCCATTTCTTAACACATTATTATCAAATCCAACGCCATCATCATCAGCAATAATTTGTAAAATATTATCATCATAACTTACCTGCAACGAAGCATTTTTTGCTTGTGCATGTTTATGAATGTTGTGTAATAATTCACTGGCAATTCTATACACCGTTAATTCATCTTGTTGACACTTAAAGTTAATTGCATTTACTTGCCAAAATAATTTATAATTTGTTTGGTTGTTGAGTTGTAGATTTTCTATAAAATCTGCGATGGCATTTTTTAAACCTTTTGCTCCAATTACTGATGGCTGTAGGTTATGAGAGACTTCGCGTAGTTCGTTTATGCTATCATTTAAGCTAATCAAAATATCATTAAAGTGTTGGTTTATATATTCACCATCCTTATTACACAAGTACTCTATTTTCATTTTTATACCCGATAGTTTGGCTCCAATTCCATCATGTAACTCTTCTGATAATCTTTTGCGTTCTTTCTCTTCGCCAACGGTTAAAGCCAAATATACTTCGCGTTGTTTGTCTAATTCTTTTTGTTGAATAGTTTTATTAAATCGAGATACTTTTTGTTGATAAATGATTACATAACCCAATATAAAAACAACCAAGCCAACCATAATAGCTGTACCGGTAAAAAATACATTAGTTAAAGTGATTTGAACCTGAAGCATAAAAAACTGTAAGCAAAAATAAAGTTACACAATATATTTACAATTGCATGAAACAGGTGAATTAATTTAAACATTTCGGCATCTGTGTTTAAACTTATATTGGCTAACAACAAAAAGAAAATGATGGAGCAAAAGTAACTTAGCACACCAAACAACAACCAAAATTGTGGCCGTTTAAACAGCTCTGCATCATTGGTAAACTTAAAGATAATTAGCAGTTGATAAAGGCTAAGTAAAATTAACATAAAAGCACCAGCAGTACGGGCCAAAGTAGGGAATTGATAAATTCCACCTAATATAGAAATATCAACTCCAAACAAAATAAACTGGGCAAATATTACCACTAAACATAAACTTGTAAATAACCTTACTGACGGAAAAACCAATCTAAAAGCTAAAGCATAAGATGTAACTTCAAGCAAGGTAAATAAATGAAGCAAAGGCATGTTATTACCCTGATTTTTTGCCATATAGTTTGCACCAAACTCAACAAAAGCAGAAATTAAAAAAAACAGCAATAGAAACCTAAACGGATTATTCAGTTTTTTAAAATAGAACAATCCGCTAAGTAAGGGTAGTAAAATGGAATACATTGACAATGCGTTCATTACTGTCTTATAAAAGTAATTGGTGTTGCTGCTTCACCAGTTGAAGAATTAGCGTTTAATACATTTTTTGCACTACACACTAGGACAGTTTAAGGTAAAATTATATACCCTTGGATCACCTTCGGTACCCACTAAATCATTTCCTTTACTATCTACAGGTACCATAATCAAACGAAGCGAATCGCCTACAATATTTTCATTTAATGATGGGTAAAATCTAAAATAAGCAACTTCAGTATCACAAATTTCATTCTTAAAATCAGCCTTATCAAAACGCCATGAAACCGGAATAACCAACTTATCGCCCGATTGTTTAGTTTGAAATAACAGTGTAGCCCTAGCAGCTTGTGCAAGCGAGTCAAACACCATTGCGGCTCCATTAATGGATGCTTTCCCTTTTAATGATTCATTTTCTGTTTTAAGACTTTGTAATTCTGCCTTAAGTTTTTCTACTTCGGCATTGTTACCGCATGATGTAGTGATGATAAAAACCAACATAATAGGTATTATCAATAATGTGTTAAATTTTTTCATTGTGATTTGTTTTTTGATATTCAAATGTAGGTAGTTAAAAATAAAAACAACTACCTACAAATGGGTATATTAAGCAATTACAAAACACTAGCAATCTATTTATACATAAGGAAAATTAAGGCATTACGAGCTATTAATTTTAAATATACCTACAAATGGGTATTGCCGCAGGATGGATTTTCTCCCAAATTTGTACAACAAAAAAACACATCATGAAAAAACTAAATTTAATTTTATTGACAACACTATTTGCATTTATAGTAATACAAACTGCATGTACAAAAGACGACCCAGCACCTGTTACAAACAACATCACAAATAATAACCCCCCGAATCCGGCT
>JAUCCO010000112.1:0-11413 GCA_034676125.1 Bacteroidia bacterium | reverse complement strand
GTAGGTTTGTTCTATTCTATATATTCAGGTGGAACATTTAATGCAGGAAACACAATTGGCAAAAATTCATATTATGGTTCAGCAGCTTCTTATAAGATGGCAAATATTGGCGGAACCGACTATGCAAACTATAGCCAATATAGTGCATACATGGGCACAGCAGATAACACAAGTTCTGATTTTAACCCTAACTTTATAAATGCTACAGCAGGTAATTTTTCACCTCAAGATGGTTGGTTTGATGGCAATGGTGTAGCAATGCCACATATTACTAAAGATGTAACAGGTGCTACCCGTACTTCTCCTATTGATATTGGCGCATACGAGGCTTCACCAATTGCATTAGATATTGCCTATAATAGTTTAACCGTTCCTACCTCTCCTTATGCTGCGGGTGTACAAAATGTATCTGCTACCATTAGAAATGCAGGAACAACTACCATTACATCAGCTACTATTAATTGGACAGTAAATGGTACTCCACAAACACCAATTAGCTGGACAGGTACTTTATTAGGAGGTGCAACTTCAAGCAGTATTGCTTTAGGTACAGTTAATGTTCAAATTGGTACTGTTTATAATATTGCATACACGCTTAGTAACCCAAATAGTACTACAGAATCTAATACAACCAATAATTCTGCTAGTGCAGTTACAGCATGTTCATTGCCAGGTGGTACATATACCATCGATCAAGGTTCAGCAGCTAGTTCTACTAACTTTACTTCAATAAGTGGTTTAGCAGATTATATTAGTATTGGTGGCATTGGCGGAGCACTTACGTTAAACGTAGTTGCAAACTCAGGTCCATACAATAATCAAGTGTTTTTAAACAAAGTTGCAGGTGTGAGTGCTACCAATACAATTACGTTTAATGGTAATGGTAACAGGGTAGAGTTTAATAATTTAAATAGTTCTTTAATTGGTATTATTAACGTGATAGGCACTGATTATGTAACGTTTAATCAGTTACATGTAAAATCGTTAAATGCTAGTTATGGTGTAGGTTATTTATTAACTACTGGTGCTGATTATATAAACATTCTTGGTTGTACTATTGATATTTCATCAGTAACAGGAGGTTCATTATCAGCAGGTATATCTGTAACTTCGGGTTTAAATTCGGCTGCTGGTGTTACTGCTAATAATGGTTATTTTAATCATTTTATAGGTAATACCATTTTTGGTAACTCATCAGGTGGTCCTTATTATGGAATTGCCGCTTGTGCAAATAATTCTGATGGTACTAATAATGGTTATGTAATTAAAGATAATATTATTAGAGACTTTACCTATTATGGTATCTATGCATATGGAGTAACGGGTGGTTTAATTAAAAACAACGAAATCTCTCGCCCAACTAAAGCATCGCCAACTACTTTTTATGGTATGCAATTTACCTATTTATCTGCTGATACATTTGAAGGGAATAAAATTATAAAGCCATTTGAAATGATGCAGACATATACTGGTACATTTTACGGCATGTATTTACAAATTGCTTCAGCAAATAGACCAATATTAATTAAAAACAATTTAATAGCAGATATTAAAGGTGGAAATTCCCTTTATGGAATTTATTTTTCGTCAATAAGCCAAAGTCAAGTATACCACAATACAATATCTTTCGAATATCCTCAAAGTGTTTCTGCATCTACAAATTATGCTTTTTATAACTCAGGTGCACCTAGCTACCAACGTGTAAAAAACAATATTTTCCATATAAATAGAGGTGGTACCGGTGCAAAATATTTGATGTACCTTGGTTCAACCAGCGCAACTGGATACGATTACCGCAATAATGCTTTATCAATAGAAACCCCTGTAGGTAGTACCAATAATTATGTTGGATATTATGGGGGCAACCAGATAGATTTAGCTGCATGGCAAGCTGCAAACACAGTAAATCCATTAGATTCATTTAGTGTGTTTGCCAATCCTAAATTTAGAACAGCATATACAGCAGCACCATACACTCCAGGAGCTGATAGTTTAAATAACATTGGAGCAGATTTACGTACAATAGTACCAACTGATATTATTGGAACACTTAACGATTCATTACCAGATCCAGGAGCATACCAATTTGATGTTTCTGATGTTGATGCTGGTTTAATAGGATTCTCGTCACCATATACTCCATTAACATTGGGTACACATAATGTGGATGCTATCATTAAAAACTATGGTTCAACTGCATTAACATCAGCAGTTATTGATTGGGAAGTAAATGGTGTGGCACAAACTACAGGATATTGGGGTGGTTATTTATTAGCTAATGATACCGTATCTGCTTCATTGGGCACATACGGCTTTAGCACTTCTGGTTTATATACCATTAAGGCTTGGTCATCATCACCAAATTCAACAACAGATTTATTAAGGTTTAACGATACAATTCAGAAAACGTTTTGTACCCCTTTAACTGGTGTTTTATCAATTAACCCTAGTTTACCACAAGGTGGAAATAACTTCCAAACCTTTGGTTCGCTAATGCAATTGTTACAAAGCTGCGGTATGGCTGGTGATGTTACTGTAAATGTATCTGCAGGCGTATATAACGAAAAACTTAACTTTACGCCATTTATGGGTTTAGGAAACGGTAATCGTTTAAGCTTTGTAGGTGCAGATTCGGCAACTACAATTATTACCTCATCGGGTTCATCAACTGCAGATAGAGCTACTGTATTATTTAGTGGTGCTGATAATATATCATTCAGTAACTTTAGAATTGAAAACACTGGTTCGAATTATGGCGCAGCAGTTCAAATGGTAGGTACAGCAACTGATCGCTCAGATAGTATACACTTTAGTAAATGTACATTTATAGTTACTTCTGCATCTACTAGTTCATATATTAATCCATTTGAAGTAACATCACTTACATCTTCACCGACATCACTTACTTATATTAATGCAACTGCATTAAGCATAGATAGTAGTATGTTTTTAGGCGGATATTATAGCATGACTTTATGTGCACCTGCAGCTACACATTCATATGGACACCGCATTACCAATTCATTATTTACTAGCTTTTACTACTATGGCAATTATTGGTATGGTGTAGAAAAAACTTTATTTGAGCATAACAAAATTATTGCTGATGGAAGACAAAATGCAACATTCAGTTATGCAATGTACTTGTATTATACAGGAGAAGGATTGGTTATTAATGCAAATGAAATATCAGGCCAATTTGGTGGATACGCAATATATAATGTGTATGCACAAGCAACGGCTTCTAATAAAACCATCATATCAAACAATATGATACAGATTGGTGCAGCAGCTAATACTGCTTATGGAATGTATTTACAGTATTCGCACCAAATGGTAATAGCACACAATGCTGTTAATATTACTTCTGGTAGTTCTACTGCAACCACATTCTATTTATATAATAATAATGCCACATTGTACAATACAGTAGATATGATCAATAATATCTTTAGCAATCCTAATGCAGGATATTGCGCTTGGGTTGGAGATGGCGGTAGCACAATGCCACTTACCCAAACGGGTTTAAATTGGACATTTAATAACAATGTTTATTATGGAGTAGGTGCTTATCCTTACCGTTCTAACAATCAAATTACATCTGCATTTGCTGGTTGGCAAACAAATTTAGGTATAGGAAACGATTCTAACTCTATATTCTTGAACCCTAACTTTACCAGTGCAAATAATTTACGTTTAACATCAATACCATTTAATAACATTGGTAAACCAAATACATGGGTAGCCGCTGATATTGATGGTAACTTAAGAAGTGCAACTACACCAGATATTGGCGTAAGCGAGTTTAGCCCAGCAGCAAACGATGCAGGTGTTATATCTTTTGCTTTACCACAAGCACCAGTTGATACAGGTTTAACAGATGTAAGGGTAGTGTTTAGAAACTCTGGTATAGCTACAATAACTTCGGTTGATGTAACTTATGTATCGGGTAGTACTACATTTACACAAACCTATACAGGTAATGTTGCTCCTAATGGTACAGATACGGTAACATTTAGTGCTACTTCTGGTCTTGGTGCTACTAGTCAACAATTCCATTATATGGGTGGTAATTTATTAATGACAGCTTATACATCAAATCCAAATGCAAGTACAGATGCTAATTTTTCAAACGACACCTTTAACTTAGATGTATGTCAAGGCATGAGTGGCGTGTATACTATTAACGCATCAGGTTCGGGTACTAGAAACTTTACCTCATTTGCAAATGCATTAACTGCATTAGATTGTGGTGGAGCTTTAGGTACTGTATACTTTGATGTAGCCAATGGCACTTATAATGAGCAATTAGCTATGGATATTATTCCAGGAGCAAGTGCTACAAATAGGGTTGTATTCCGTTCTGCATCATTAAATAGAAACAATGTAACGTTAACCTATTCTCCAGCAAGTGCAGCCACAAATTATGTAGTAGCATTTAATGGTACACAGTATGTTAATTTTGAGTACATGACTGTTAAAAACACAAATACTACAAATGGTAGGGTGTTTCATTTAGGTTTATCAGGTGCAGTTAATAGTGCAAATATTGGCATACGCTATTGCACCGTAGAAGGCATGAGTGTAACTACAAGTGCAGATGCAAATGCTTTAATATATGGCGCTGCAGGAACTAATGCCACTGATATTAACATTGCACAAAACAACTTACTAAACGGAAGTATGGCTGTTTATCTTGGTGGACAAAACATCATTGCTAACTATTCATTACGTTGTCAAATTGATTCTAACGTAATTACAAATCCATACTATTATGGTATTTATTTAACAAGTAGAGCAGAACAGAAAATACGTAACAACGTGATTACTCCAGGAGCAAGTTCATATTATGGTGTATTTATCTCGGGTTTATCAACCAATAGTGAGATAGCTTATAATAAGCATACACAAACCTCTAATTTTGCCTTTTATATTTCAGGTCAAGGTCAGTATGGCGAGATTGGTGGCACTAAGTTTTATGGTAATGCTATATCATTAGGTGGTGGTACATCAACACCTTTGTATATTACCAATAGCTCTGATATGAGGATTTACAACAACAGTATAAATAGTGCTTCTACTTCTACATCTACCGCATACGGTGCTATCTCTTTTGGTGGTTCTATTGCAGGTACATATACTGTAAATGCAAATCAAGTGTATATACTAAATAATGCGATAAATGCAGGTGCGGCATACGCGCTTTCGATAACTAATGCAACAGGTTTAGGAGCAATTCAACAACTTGATCATAACTTGTATTACACCACAGGTGCATCGTTAACATATTTAAATGGTACAACATACACACCAGCAACATTTGCAACATCAAAAGGTGCTATTTTAGGTGTTAGTGATTTAAACTCACATGCAATAGAGCCTGCATTTACATCGCTTACTAACTTAACTCCAGCTACCAATAATGTGAATAGTTGGGTT
This sequence comes from Bacteroidia bacterium, assembly GCA_034676125.1. GTDB lineage: Bacteria > Bacteroidota > Bacteroidia > UKL13-3 > UKL13-3 > UBA6183. Next base: position 5,974 of record JAUCCO010000112.1, on the reverse strand, counting down.
ATGAATGGTCGTGGAGATTTTGTATACGATTTAACCAAGGATATTGAAAATAAGCCTCGTAGTATAATGAGAGAAACAGGTGCACCAGATATTGGAGCATATGAGTTTACTCCAACTGTGTTACCAACACCAGCAACTGCATTAGGTAGTATTGGTTACGGAAGTACACAATACTTTGTTAGTTATGGCGATACTATAGGTTCAATTGTTTGGGCATATAGTGGTACATTACCTACAGCAGTAAGTTTAAGATTTGCACCAGGTACATTAATTAGCGATCGCTCAAGCAGTCCAAACAGTAATGCAGCAATTGATACAGCAGCACACTTAATGGATGCATATTGGACTTTAAGCCAAACAGGAGGAAGCGGTTTCTTATACGACATTCGTTTAAGATACAAGCCTTACCAAATGGGTAATATACCAAGCGAAAGTGATATTAGAATGGCAACAAGAGAAACTTCAACTAGCTATAGCTGGTGGGAAAACAAAGCCACTTTAACTTACCTTGATACTGTGAATAAAGTGTTTGGTTTAGACTATGTTTTAGACGGTACATCGTTTACTGGAACATCAGATCTTGCAACTCCATTACCAGTTAAGTTAACTAACATACGTGCAGCAAAACAAAACACGGATGCAATTATTACTTGGGTAACAGCAAGTGAGCGTAATGCATCACAGTTTATAGTTGAGCGTTCGTTTAACCGCACAAACTTTGAACGTGCAGGTATTGTAGCTGCAACAGGTAACTCATCAAATACAAACAAATACCAATTTGTTGATGAGCAAATAGGTAAGGTAGCTATTAACAAAACTGTATATTACAGATTACGTATTGTAGATGTAGATGGTAAATTTGAATACTCTCCAATGGTTGCAGTTTCGTTTAACGAAATTACAAAAACCGAAATTGGTGCTTATCCAAATCCGTTTAACAATACATTTAATGTAACTATAAATGCAGAAAATGATGCAAAAGCAACGATAACCGTTGTTGACTTATATGGCAAAACAGTAAAAGAATTTACTGATGGTGTTGTAAAAGGAGATAATGTAATTGCAGTTGATCAATTGCAAAACTTAACGCCAGGTGTATACTTTGTAAAAGTAAATGTTGGTGGACATGACATGGTAACTAAGTTGATTAAAGAATAATCAACCTTAAAATTTATAATAAAAAAGGCGGTCTACGGACCGTCTTTTTTTATGCGATTTAGTGTGGAAATATGGTAAGTTTAATTGTTTTGAATGTAATGGAAGTTGCTAAATGTTTTTGGTTTCTAACCCCAAAGCATATTAACACGTACCAATATTATCTTGAATTTGTCATATTATAATCAATAAAAGTATTTAAATACTTTTATTAATTATTTGTTTACCTTTGTTGCATCATTTACAAAAAAAACACAAATAATATGAACACAGCAACTGAAAACATTTTAAATGTAACTTTACTTGAACCTAGACAAAAGCACCCAACTATTTTTGCTCGATTTGATGAATTAAATGAAGGTGAAACATTAACCATTCATAACGATCATGATCCTAAGCCGCTTTATTATCAATTATTAGGTGAAAGAGGAAATATTTTTATTTGGGAGTATTTAGAGAGTGGACCTACTTGGTGGAAAATAAAAATCACAAAACGTGTTTCAGGCGAATCGGATGAAACTTTAGGCGAAATTGCTGCTAAAGATTTGCGCAAAGCGGAAGTGTTTAAAAAGTATGGAATTGATTTTTGCTGTGGAGGTAAAAAAACAGTTAAAGAAGCTTGTGCCGAAAAAGGCATTGATGTAACTATTGTAGAACAAGAATTACAACAAGCAGATAAAGTGGTAACATCTCATCCAATTCCATACAATGAGTGGAATTTAGATTTTTTAGCAGATTATATTTTAAATACACACCATACTTATGTTAGAAAAAACTTACCCGATCTTGTTGCTTATGCTAAAAAAGTAGCTGAAGTACACGGTTCGCAACATCCAGAATTACATAAAATAAAATCTCTTGTTGATGAAGTAAATGCAGAACTAACAAGCCATATGGTAACCGAAGAAGAAGTGCTTTTCCCTGCCGTTAAGCAGTTGGTGTTAGCTCATAAAAACGGACAAAAAATTGATACCCGTGAACTAGAAAAAAATATAAAATCGTTAGAAAGCGAACATCAATTAGTAGGTAAAAACATGGCCGAAATAAGAGTGCTATCAAAAGATTATACCTTGCCTAGCGATTCATGTGCTTCGTATGCTTTATTGTTTAAAATGTTGGATGAATTTGAAAATGACTTACATTTACATATTCATTTAGAGAATAATATTTTATTTAAAAAAGCTTTAGAAATAGGTAAAAACTAATGGACAATAACAACATCGTTATTCCTGATGAGTTAGCGTGGACTGAAGGAAAAGTAAAAAACTTTTTTGGCAAAGATTTAATTGCTCTACAAAACGGTAGTTTAAAGTTGGTTAAAGTAGCACCATTTGCTTCTTATCCAGAACATGTGCACCCCAATAAAACGGAGTATGTGTATGTGTTAAACGGAGAACCAAGTTTTGTAATTGATGGCAATCATTTTGATGGAAAACCTAATGAGTTTTTTATTTTTCCGCAGCAGTTAAAACATGCTATTTTAAACAACACAGCCAAGGAGTGTTTACTTTTGGTTGGCGCAATTGTAAATACCTAGTTTGCTAACTTATCATGCAAAAAAAAATTGAAATAAAACGCATTTATGATGAACCATTAACAACAGATGGATATCGGGTTTTGGTAGATAGATTATGGCCACGTGGGATTAAAAAAATAGATGCAAAGCTAGATGAGTGGGATAAAGAAATTGCACCAACAACAGCATTACGAAAATGGTTCGATCATAAAGAAGAACGGTTTGCTGAGTTTATTTTTAAGTATCAGCTTGAGTTAAAACCTAAAATAGAAGAATTGAAACGACTTAAAAAAATAGCTAAAACAAAAAAGGTAACCTTACTTTATGGTGCAAAAAATCCAGCCATAAATCACGCTAAAGTTTTATTAGATGTAATAAACTCAACATTATGAATACACGAAATTTTGATACCGTTACCGAGGCTGTTGCCGACTTAGCCAAACGTGGATACACACACGATTTTGTGGTTGAAGAAGGTGAGGATTGTTTAGTGTGCCACCAACAGGTACTTAAACTTTCGCCCGATGATTTTAGGATAGATGAGGTATATCGATTTGAAGGAGATAGCGATCCAGGCGATGAAATGATTGTGTATGCGATTGCATCTGATGTGCATCAAAAAAAGGGTGTTATAGTTAATGCATTTGGAATGTATGCAGATGGTTTGACTTCAAAATTGGTAGAAAAATTATCACTTTATCCTAAATCAAAAATTATCAAAACTAAACCTATAAAACGTAGCAATGCATTGGTACAATTTTCACGCGAGCATCATTTTGGTTTATTGCTTAGTTGGAAAATAAGACAAGGTTTAAAAAGAAATATAGCTCCTACTCGGATAAGTAATTACGTATTATTTTGTTTTGAAATAGAATTAACTGAACATTTTAAGGAGGAAGAAAAAGACTTGTTTAATGCACTGCCTGCTGATGATAAATTGCGTAAGCAAGCCTTTTTTGAGCACGAAGAAATTTATGGATTAATAGAAAATATTAAGGCAGATAAAACAAGTATCATTCAATTAAATGTTTTTGCAGATAAGTTAGAAAACCACATTAGGTTTGAAGAAAGAACATTATTTAATTATTTACAAGAACAGCTATCTGCTGAAAAACTTGCAGCACTCGAAGCGCATCATAGCAAACGCGATACAGATTTTGATAGCAAATGGGATGATCATTTTTGGGTTGCCAATTAAATAATTACGCCATTAGTTTAAAACACAATATGACTACTATAAATAGTAATACAAAAATATCAACACTACTTAAACACCCAGATGCTTTAGAAGTTATTATTAGCATTTCGCCTAAGTTTAATAAACTCCGAAATCCAATTTTGCGCAAACTAATGGCCGCTCGTACATCTATTGGCATGGCCAGTAAAGTAGGAGGGTGTAGTGTAAATGATTTTTTCACCAAGCTTGCTCCATTAGGATTTGATATTGATAAAGAAGTAGTAATTGAAGAAGAAATCAAACCAATAAACAAACCTGATTTTGTTAAAAATAGTACACCACAAAACACCATTATTCTTGATGTGCGAAGTGATATAGAATCCGGTAAAGACCCATTGAGTTTAATTATGAAAGCAGTTAAACCATTAAAACAAGGTGAAGTGTTGAAACTCATTAATAGTTTTGAACCAACCCCACTAATTGGTTTATTGGCTAAGCAAGGTTTTCAATCGTATGCAGAAACGATAAGCGATAACCAAGTTGATACCTATTTTTATAAAACTGATGCTACTAAAATTGGTGAAGTAGATACTGCAAATGCCAATGATGGCTGGGATGAGAGGTTATTGATGTATAAAGATAATTTGGTAGAAGTGGATGTGCGCCATTTAGAAATGCCCATGCCCATGATAACTATTTTAGAAGCATTAGATACTTTACCAAATGATAAAGCTTTGTATGTAACGCATAAAAGAATTCCGGTATTTTTGCTTCCTGAATTAGCTACTCGAAAACTAGAATACCGCATAAAAGAAGTTGCGGATGGCGAAGTGTATCTTTTAATTTATAAGCCATAATATGTTTGCTGCTAGTAACGATCAATCTTTAGTAAAAAACACTTCGTATAAAGTGGTTGTGCCATTTTATATTTATGCTGCACTGTCTTTTTTGATAGCAACAATTTTAATTGTTACAAGCACATCTTCATTTACAGGCCACTATTTTCACCCACATATTTTGGCCATTACCCATACCGTAACTTTAGGTTGGGGCACTATGATTATTTTAGGTGCAAGCCATCAGTTGGTACCCGTTTTAATCGAAGCAAAATTGTACAGTAATATACTTGGTTATATCTCGTTTGTACTTGCTGGTATTGGTATTCCAATTTTGGTTTATGGCTTGCATCAATTTAAATTAGGTTGGCCTTCGCAATTGGGTGGGTGGTTAGTTTTATTGGGCATGGTTTCATACCTAATTAATTTGGCTGTTAGTATGGTTAATAGCAAAATAGAAAGTATACATGCCATTTATGTTTTTACCGCTACCATTTGGTTGCTTTTAACAATGGCATTAGGGCTTGCACAAGTATATAATTTTACCAGAATGATTTTACCATTCGACTCTTTACATTACTTAAGTTTACATGCACATGCAGGTATTATAGGTTGGTTTTTATTATTAATTATTGGTGTAGCATCAAGATTAATTCCCATGTTTTTAATATCTAAATATAACAACCCAAAATTACTTTGGATAATTTTTATATTAATTAATACCTCCCTGTTTTGTTTTGTTTGGTTGTTTTTAAATCCACTTGTAAATGCATTTAATTTTATACCCGTGCTTATTCTTTTATCAGCCATAATGTTGTTTATTTACTTTTGTTTTACAGCATACAAACAGCGCATTCGTAAGCAAGTTGATGAGCAAATGAAACTTTCTCTGCTATCAGTAATTATGCTACTATTGCCCATTATAGTTTTAATAGCTGTTATTGCTGCTTTAGTTTACACTAATCAACCCAATACTAAATTAGTTTTAGCGTATGGATTTATTATATTTTTTGGGTGGATTACTGCCATGATTTTAGGTATGACTTTTAAAACTTTGCCTTTTATTATGTGGAACAAAATATACCACCATCGCGCTGGCATAGGTAAAACGCCAAACCCTAAAGACTTATTTAGCAGCAGTATTTTTAATGTAATGGGTATTGCATATTTGGGTGGTTTTTTACTATTTGCTATCGGAATTTTATTAGGCAACTTAATTATACTAAATATTGGTGCAGTACTGCTGTTACTTACCGCTGTTTTGTATAATGTTAATATTGCTAAATTAGT
>JAUCCO010000111.1:0-11516 GCA_034676125.1 Bacteroidia bacterium | reverse complement strand
CGTATTTAATAGCTAGCATAACCACAAAATATAATTAATACACATTATGAAAACACCCATTAAATTAATTGCAATAGCATTAGTAATGTTATTTAGCACAGCCACTTTTGCTCAAGGACAAAAAAAACATGAGCATAAAATGAATAGAGATAGTGCTTTTGCAAAAATTAGCACTCGTCTTCAACTTACAGCTGACCAACAAACAAAGTTAAAGGAGATTCGTAAACAAAATCAAACCGAAATGAAAGCGGTGAAAGAAGCTAACAAAACAGCAAGTAAAGACGATAAACGCAAAGCTATTGTAGCCCAGTTTCAAAAAAATGACAGCAGAATTAAACAAGTATTAAATGAAACCCAGAAAGTTGAATACGACAAAATTAAAGCTGAGAAAAAAGCTGAAATGAAAAAAAGAAGAGGAAATAAAAAGAGCAAAAGAAATACAAATCAAATTAAACCAGAAAACACCCCAAGTGATATGAATGATGAAGATGTAATTGATGAAGAAGTTTTATAGTTAAAAAGGGCTTATGCCCTTTTTTTATTTTGTCAAAATTCCAGTTTTATGGCTAAATCCTTTTTAAGTGAGCTACTAATTTCGTTACCCATTTTTTTTCCATTAAACTCGTTAACAAAAACAATTCCATGCAGTGCGTTAGTAAGAAAAAGCTCATCAGCATTTTCTAATTCATTAATCTCAACAGGATGTTGCTCTATTAATATTCCATTTTTATGTGCAAATTGTAGAAGTGCTTCACGCATAATTCCAGCCACAGGCCCTTCAGATAAAGGTGTTGTAAAAATCATTCCATTTTTAATCCAAAATACATTGCTGCTATTTGCCTCTGCAACCCTTCCATGTTGATTTAAAATCAACACATCTTCAAAATTATTTTCGTTGGCATATTTAGCTGCCGCAACATAAATTAGTGCATTGCCGCTTTTTAGGTTTGATAAACTACAACACGATTTATATTGTGATTGATAAATTCCCAATTTATTAATGGCAGCATTAGGCTTGGGCAATGGCCAGGATTCTGCAGAAAAAAGCACATCATTACTATTGGGCAAGTAAAATCCATTTCCATGCCTATACATCACAAGTCTAACCCTCGCATTATCCTCCATTACAAGCGTATCTAGCAATTCAACAAAATAGGCTGTACTCCAATTATCAGGCAAATTCATTCCCAATAAATCAGCTCCCACCTTTAATCTATTTGCATGTAAATTGGCATAATTTATTTTACCATCAGTTTTCCTAATGGTTTCAAATAATAAATCACCATAAATAAAGGCTCGGTTGTTACCCATAACACACGAAATAAATCAATAACTTAGTAATTAAAAATTAAACCTTTTCAAAAACTTAAAATGCCTACATTTGCGCTACTTTTTAAAATTGAAATATTAACTAAAATGCACTAAGCATTTATAAAATTAAATAATACATGAAAGAAGTTTTTATCGTATCAGTAGCACGCACACCAGTTGGTACTTTTGGTGGCGCTTTAGCTGGATTTTCAGCTACACAACTTGGTGCAATTGCAATTAAAGGAGCATTGGCTAAGGCAAATATTAACCCCGAGTTGGTTAATGAAGTTTTTATGGGCAATGTTTTAAGTGCAAACGTAGGACAGGCGCCAGCCACACAAGCAATGATTGCTGCTGGTGTTCCTAATACCGTTCCATCAACTACTATTAATAAAGTATGTGCATCGGGTAGTAAAGCAATTATGTTAGGCGCACAAAGTATTATGCTTGGTGCTAATGATGTAGTTGTAGCAGGTGGTATGGAAAGCATGAGCAATGTACCTTATTACTTAGACAAAGCACGTAATGGATACCGTTTAGGAAACGGGCAAGTTATTGATGGTTTAGTAAAAGATGGCTTGTGGGATGTTTATAGTGATTTTCATATGGGAAATGCTGGTGAGTTGTGTGCACGTGAACACAATATTACCCGCGAAGAACAAGATGAATTTGCTATTGAAAGTTATACTAGAGCTAAAGCTGCTTTTGCTAAAAAGGGCTTTAGTGATGAAATTGTTCCTGTTGAAATTCCTGTTCGTGGCAAAGACCCAATTGTAATGACAGAAGATGAGCAGTACAGTAAAGCAAATTTTGATAAAATGAAAACGTTAAAACCTGCTTTTGATAAAACAGGAACTGTAACGGCTGGCAATGCTTCTCCTTTAAGTGATGGTGCTAGTGCACTGGTATTAATGAGTGGTGAAAAAGTGAAAGAATTAGGGTTAAAACCAATTGCACAAATTATTGGTTTTGCTGATGCTGCTCACGCTCCTGAGTGGTTTACAACTGCTCCATCATTGGCTGTACCTAAAGCTTTAAAAATGGCTGGGGTTGATATTAAAGATGTAGATTATTTTGAATTTAACGAAGCTTTTGCCGTTGTAGGAATCATCAATAATCGCTTATTAGGTATTGATAGCAGCAAAGTAAACGTATATGGTGGTGCTATTGCATTAGGCCATGCGCTAGGTAATAGCGGAAGCCGCATTGTTGCAACACTAACCAGCATTTTACACAACGAAGGTGGCACTATTGGTGTTACCGGCATTTGCAATGGTGGCGGTGGCGCTTCTGCATTGGTTATTAAAAAAGTATAACTTCATATTTATTTCATTAAAAAAGCACCTCATAAAGGTGCTTTTTTTGTATACTTGTTTCTAGATAAAACTAACAAGTATATGAGAAAAACAATAATTGCATCATTAATTGTAGGTTCGGTATTAACCTTAAATACTTCGTGCCAAAAAGATGATGAGGGTGCAAAACCAAGTGCAAATAACCAACCAGTTAAGACTTATGCTAGCGGAACTAGCTATGTAAAAATTGGAAGCACTATACATAACTTTACAAATGCAATGGCTTATAAAGACAGCGCAACTCTAGGTAAATTTGTGGCATTTAGCGAAAACGACTCTATGAGTATTACTTTAATTTTTGGCAGTACAGCAATCCCAACATCAAACCAAACCTATACCATTACAAACAACGTTAGTGGCGGTATTGCTGCAAATGAAGTTTATGTTTCTGTATACGATTATGTAGAATTAGATGATAAAGAGTATTTAGCAGAATCGGGTAGCGTTAGCTTTCAAATTAATAATGGAAACATAACAATTAGTGGCACTAATATACCTACCGTTACAGCCTCCGACCCCGCAATTACCAAACTAGATTTTAGCTTCCAGTTAAAATAATATTTACAGAAAGTGGCTTAAAAAAATTAAGTCACTTTTTTTATGCATGTTTTTGATGAATGCTCGTTGGTTTTTATGATATTTACACCCAATATGAAAGCTTTTATTACCATTTTATTATTATTAATCGGCTTAGTTAACACACAAGTGGTTCTTGCTCAAAAAACATCAACTAACCAAACTAACCGAATTGATTCATTGAGTCTAGATTCTTTAAAGGACATTCAATTTAGGCTGCAAGATTTAGGCAGAATAATGATTACTTCAAGTGATGAGCAAGAGAGATTAACATCCGCTTATCATTTTGTAAAAAGTTTTGTAAAAGCACTACGAATTTCTAATTCCTATTTTTATAATTTCGATACCATTAAAAACATATCAGTATTACCCTCACCCGATAATAATTTTAGGGTGATTACTTGGAACCTAGCACTTAATAACGAAACCTATCGTAATTATGGCGTAATTCAGCTAAACCCAGATTATATGAGCAAAACTAAAGACTCAACAAATTTGCGCCCTTATTATCCATTAATTGATAAGTCTGAATTATTTAAAAATGCACTCGATACCACTGTAGACAACGAGCATTGGTATGGTGCCTTATATTATAAAATTGTTGCTAATACTTATAAAAAACAAACCTACTATACGCTACTTGGTTGGGATGGAAACACCAAAATGAGCAACAAAAAAATTGTAGAATCTTTATATTTTGAAAACAATAAACCACGATTTGGCGCACCAATTTTCGACCTTAGAGATAAACGATTTAAACAACCTTTAAAACGTATGATATTTGAATTTAATAACAATGCAAGTATGGTATTACGTTTTGAGCCAACCAAAAGTATTTTAGTACAAGAAAATGTAGCACCAACAAGGCCAGAAGATTACGGACACCCTGAAACTTATGTGCCAGACGGCAGTTACGATTTTTATAAATTCAACAAAAAAACCGGTAGGTGGGAAAAGCAAACTGGCATGTTAAGCGAGTTTGATATGCAAAAGTAATTTGATATTACAAAAACAACTTTTCGTTGGTATAAATATGAGTTCCTTTTAAGCTAAGTTTGGCATAGTGCCTCATTGCTTTAGCAACGGCTTCTACAGGTATTGCCTTTACCTTTTTTAAAGGACCAAAGAATAAAAATCCAGTGTACTTCATTACCACTTGGCCAACCCATTCTCCAAATCTAAATGCTACACGTTTGGTTAATAATAAACTTGGCCTTACAATAATAAGTGTGCTAAAATTTAATAACTCCAAATCACGTTCAACTTCTCCTTTTACTTTATTATAAAATATTGCAGATGCCGAATTTGCACCCATTGCAGATACTAATATAAATTGGTGCGCACCATTTCGTTTGCATATTCGTGCAGTTTCTAGCACGTAATCATGGTCTATTTTATAAAATGCATCCTTAGTTCCGGCATCTTTAATAGTTGTTCCTAAGCAACAATACACATCATCTGCCGCCATTTGCTCGCTATAATTAGCTAACTTATCAAAATCAACCAACACTACTGATAACTTGTGGTGCTTAATAGTTAATTGCTTACGGGTTAATACTATTATTCTGCCATAATTTCCGTCTTCAATTAATTGATAAACCAACGCTTTACCCACTGCTCCTGTTGCGCCAACTACTAATGCTGTTTTCATTTTATTTTTTTATAATGCTTATTGTGCAAATTTAGTATTAATACCGAAAGCTTAGTCTTTATCAAATAATCCTTATCTATACACCATAATTTATATGTTAATTTCAATTTAAAACCATAATTAATACGTTTCAATTATTGTAAATAGACCTAAATCAAGCTTAAAATATTGCTAAAACCTACCAATAAAACTAATCATGACTGTTTAATGACCTGAAAATGAGTATATGGAACAAATTTTGAACACTTCGCAAATAGGCTGCGAAGCAACAGACAAACTTTGTACACAGAAATTAAAACAAAAAACGTCATGAAAACACTTGAGCAAATGGTTTACACCGTAAAACCTACACAGATCTTAGACAACGCCTTACAGACTTTACACCGCGGTGATTTTACAGAAGCACTACACCTATTTAATATGGTGTTATTATTTGATGCAAACAATAAAGTAGCACAAACCAAGCGTGCATTATGCTTTATGTATTTAGGAAAATTAAAATCAGCCAAAGCCATTTTAACTAAAATGCTTGAAGATGGCGAAAACGATTCTGAAGTTTATTTTCACCTAGCCGAATTATATAAGATAAACTTAAACTACGAAATTTCTTTAACCTTTTTAACTAAAGCACTTGAATTAGATAACAATAACACAAACTATTTATTTATGGCTGCCGAGTTATGTTACGTGCAGAAAGATTATGATGATGCTTATTATTTTATAAACAAAGCCATTATAGAAAGTCCGTTTAGAAAAGACTTATACTATTGGAGGGCCTTGATATTTGTTAAATTTAACAAACCACAAATTGCTTTGGGTGATTTAAATAAAGCCTTAAGTATTGATGAACATTATGCTGATGCTTACAGATTAAGGGCACATTGCAAAATGTTATTGGGTGATATTGAAAATTATATAAAAGACCTAAAACTTGCCCAAAATGTGGCAGATTACAACCACAACCAACGTTTAGCAGCATAGTTTAGTTGCCATGTTTTAAAATGTTGGTTTTGATTACACAAAAAAGTCGCTCGATAAATTATTGAGCGACTTTTTTTATAAATGGAACTTTTAACGTGGATAAACATGGTCTTATCCACATGTTATAAACTTTTTAAAATAAACTGTTAATAACCGCCATTTAGCGCAGTTATTTTGTGTGTATCTATTAAACCAAAATTTCGGGCAAACCAACCTACTATTGTATATTTACAACAAGTTAATAGTAAAAAAAATACACTGATTATCAATACTTTAAAGATACAAAATATAATGGAAGAAAAAGTAACCGTATTAGCGAAGAGAAAAAACACAACATTCTTATTTGATTATTTAATGGATCAAAAAGTAGTTTTTACCATCTCTCCTCGCCCAATGATTAGTGATGAGTTTGAAGTAGATGTACAGATTAGCAACATAAAACAAGCCATTGCTTTAGGTATGTTTTTAAAAGAAAACAAATACGAAGTTTTTGGATTAGGTGAGTTTACAAAAGTTAAAACTGCACCTAACAATAGTGGCGCTAAAAAATCTGATGTTAAATCTGATTTAAACCAATCAAATGCAACTGAAGAAAATGCCCCGCTATTAAACTTTTAACTAAAAACTTGAATTGATTACCATGTTTTGATTTTAATTGTTTTTATTTTTTGATTTACACAATAAAGCCCTCGATAAATCGAGGGCTTTATTGTTTTTGTCCTTTTATTGTTGCGACTCTTCCATTAAATATGCTTTAATAAATTGGTCTAAATCACCATTCATAACTCCAGTTACATCACTTGTTTCCACATCTGTACGTAAATCCTTAACCAATTTATATGGATGAAAGACATAATTACGAATTTGCGAACCCCATTCTATTCGCTTTTTACCAGCTTCAACTAGTTGCTTAGCCTCATTTCTTTTACGAAGTTCTAATTCGTATAACTGAGATTTTAGCATTTTATAAGCCCGTTCTTTATTGCCCACTTGGCTACGTTCTATCTGGCAAACAATTACAATACCACTGGGTTTATGGGTTAATTGTACCTTAGTTTCTACCTTATTTACATTTTGCCCGCCAGCACCTCCACTTCGTGAAGTTTGTATTTCAACATCCGCATCTTTAATCTCAATCTCAATGGTATCATCAATAATTGGATAACAGTATACCGATGCAAAAGAGGTGTGTCTCCTGGCATTCGCATCAAAAGGAGAAATTCTTACCAAACGATGAACGCCATTTTCGCCTTTCAAATATCCGTAGGCAAAATTTCCTTCAACCTCAATTGAACAAGATTTTATTCCAGCTCCATCACCCGCTTGCTCTTCAACAACGCTTGCCTTAAAACCTTGTTTATCGCAATACATAATGTACATGCGCATCAACATTTCAGCCCAATCTTGACTTTCGGTTCCTCCAGCTCCAGAGTTTATTTGTAAAATACAGTTAAATTGATCTTCTTCACCACTTAACATATTTTTCAACTCTAAACTTTCTACTATATCAACGGCTCGTTTGTATGCAGTTTCTAATTCTTCTTCGGTAACTTCATTTAAAGTATAAAACTCTTGTAAAACACTTAAATCATCTACAGTTACTTGAGCTTCTGCATAGGCATCAGTCCAAATTTTCTTTTGTTTAATACTTTTTAAAATTTGTTCGGCACGTTTTGCATCATCCCAAAAAGAAGATTGCAACGTTTGGTTTTCTTCGTCATGTATTAATAGTAACTTTCCATCAACGTCAAAGATACCCCCTCAGGTCTTCTACCCTTAACTTTAGTGCTTTTAATTGCTCAACAGTCATGTTTAATTTTTTATTTTTTTGATATAAAAAAAAGGGTTGAATTAAATCCAACCCTTTTTAAATTTATTATTTTAAATACTAACGAATAGCACCTTCAAATGTAGGGTTACCAAATAACTTGATAAATTCTACATCTTCTTTTGCAAATTGGCGAACAGCACCGTTTAATTGTACTGCACGAGTTAAGTTACTAGTTACTACTTCTGCATTGTTCATGCGAGCACCAGCAATAGCACGTAAGTAATATAATTCCCAATTTAATTGATCAGGAGCCATGTTATCAATAGTTGTTTTTGCACCAGCAGCATCACCGTTTAATAATTGAGCTAAAGAAGTATTAAAATCTTTTTTACCCGATTTATTAAATAAACTAACTGCAGTTGCGTAATCACCTTTTTTAATACAAATTACTGCTTTGTGGTAACTAACATCAACACCTTTAGCTTCTGCTTGCTTGTAATATTGGTCGGCTTGTTTAATGTTACCTTTGTTTTTAGCAACAACACCTAAGTTAGCCAATACCACACCTGTTTCAGGAGCTAATTCGTTTGCGCGATTTAAGTTGGTTTCAGCAGTTGCCATATCACCTTTAGATAAAGCTAAAGCACCTGCATTGTTATATCCTCTCCAATCGTTAGGAAATAAAGTTTGGTACTTAGTGTAAATCTCCATTTTCTTAGCATCATCAGTAGTGATTTCAGCTAAATGTAAAATTTCAACATCGTTTAATACATCTATGTTAGTGTAAGCCAATAATTCTTCATCAGTTTTTAATGGAGTTTGTCCTTTAACAACTAACTCTGATCTACGTAACTTAGGTAACATTTGTGTTTTAATTGTTTCCCAAGATTTTTTATTGTTATCTCTTATTTGAGCTTCTTTATCTAAATCAGCTAAAGAGTTATTGTTAATGATGTTTACTAAAGTAGTTTTGTTAACTAAAGTAGATGCCTCAATAAGTTTCGCTAAACCAGCCCAATCTTCAGCTAAAGTAGCACCCATTGTTAAATTCTCATCATTCACTTCTGTAAAACCAAGTTTCTTTAACTCTTTCTTTAAATAGCTAAATGTTGAGTTAGCGCGACCTTGAGATAAACCAGCATTTCTTTGTAACTCACCTTCTGGTGAAGCAAAACCATTAATTGCAATTCCTTTAACAGTCCAATTTTTGTTCGACTTTAATGATTGCTTTAATAAATCTAATTGCTTTTTATTGCTGATGTTTTTACCCAATTTAAAGTTTGGATTAAACCTATCAATATCTAATGGAAAATAAATATCTACTGATTTAGTGCTAAAAGAAGCTGCATAAGGCGTTCCGTCCATTATAGGAGCTTCGCTTGATTTAACTAATAAAGGAGTAGTAATTGTTCCTTCTGCTAAAACCTTATCCGAAATAGTTGTTCCTTTAACAGTTTCAATTGTTTGGTAATTACCATTAACTTTAACTGCAAAACTTGGATATAAAGTAACACGCTTTAAATCCGAATTGTACGGAATTTTTTCTGTGTATGTAATTTTACCGCCAGTTTTCGAGTCAATTTTAAAATCAACTGCATCTGTTACTTTTTCTCCACCAAGTGTAACTGCTTTTAATTGCACATCACCTTTAGCCGTTTTTAAATATGGTTGAAACTGAACATTTGCCTTTGGATTAAAAGATTTTGCTGGAATATTAGCACTCATTGTAATAGTAATAGAGTCGCCTTTAACCTCCAGCGGATTTGGTGTTACCGTGTAATTGTTGTTACCCATGTTTGTTTTCACGCTACATCCTGTAGTTATTGCTACACCCGCGATCAAAAAAGAGTAAGATACCTGCTTAAGTAGTCTCATGTTTTTTTTATATTTTTGCAATGCAAATATAAGGTAAAAATCAATTATTATTACAGCACTTATTATTAACACTATAAAAAATCATTTATTTTGTATATCATAAAAATTAAAGGCAAAGCGAAAATACCTGATTATGTTCAACTTAGAGACGATAACTTTACGCTTATTGCCTATTTTAGAACAGATAGACCTGAACGTGCACTCCAAAAATGTGGACTAGCAGATAAAACTGAATATATTTTTAAACTTTTAGACGAAATCCCTTTTGGGAAAATGCAGAAAATTAATTGGTAAAAATTATGGAAACAGTAATTGATTTAACAGATGTTCAAATATTTCAAGGACATAATTTAATACTTAGTGATGTAGATGTAAAAATTGGACAAGGTGAATTTGTTTACCTAATTGGCCAAACAGGTAGTGGTAAAAGCAGTTTATTAAAAACACTTTATGGTGAACTAAAACTTGAAAAAGGAACTGGCAGCATTGCAGGATTCGACCTTACAAAGCTTAAAACTAGCGATATTCCTTACTTACGCAGAAAATTAGGTATTGTTTTTCAAGACTTTCAACTTTTAACTGACAGAACAGTTTTTCAAAACTTATCGTTTGTGCTTAAGGCAACTGGCTGGAAAGATGATGCTAAAATCAAATCGAGAATTGCACAAGTATTAGAGTTGGTAGGGCTGCAAACTAAAGATTATAAAATGCCACATGAACTTAGTGGTGGCGAACAGCAACGTGTAGTTATTGCACGAGCATTGCTTAATGAGCCTGAAATTATTTTGGCCGATGAGCCTACGGGTAATCTCGACCCAAAAGTTAGCGATGATATTATGAACCTATTACATAACATTGCCAAACAAGGAACTGCTATTTTAATGGCTACCCACGATTATAGGATTATACAAAAATTCCCAGGTCGTATTTTAAAATGTGCACAAGGCGAAGTTGCAGAAGCTTCTTCATTAAGTGCTATTGTTAATTAAACTTAGTTAATGGATAATCAATACCGTACCTACAACCCCGATGAACTAAAAGTGATGGATTTGCAAGCAATTTTGCAAGGTGCAATTGCGCCACGCCCTATTTGTTTTGCAAGCACAGTAGACGTGGAAGGAAATGTAAACTTAAGTCCGTTTAGTTTTTTCAACATGTTTAGTACCAAGCCTCCTATATTAATTTTTTCTCCAGCCAGAAGAGGTAGAAATAACACCACTAAACATACTTTAGAAAATGTACTCAGTGTTCCCGAAGTATGTATTAATGTGGTAAATTATGCCATGGTACAACAAACGAGTTTAAGCAGCACAGAGTATCCCAAAAGTACAAATGAGTTTATTAAAGCTGGCTTTAATGCTGAACCTTCAATAACTATTGCTCCTCCACGAGTAAAAGAATCGCCCGTTCAGTTTGAGTGTGCGGTTAATCAAGTTATACCGTTGGGTACAGAAGGTGGCGCAGGAAACTTGGTAATTTGTGAAGTAAAATTAATTCACGTTAATATTGATGTTTTAAATGCTGTTGGAAAAATAGATCAACAAAAAATAGATTTGGTAGCACGTTTAGGTGGTGATTGGTATACTCGCGCGCACGGCTCTGCTTTGTTTGAAGTGCCAAAACCATTAACTACTTTAGGTATGGGAGTTGATGCTTTACCCGCTGAAGTTAGACTGAGCCCTATATTAACTGGAAATGATTTAGGCATGTTAGGAAATACCGAACAGCTGCCTGATGCCAGCGATATTGAAGTATTTGCTCGCATGAATAAAGAACTTCAATCAATAATAAAATCACTAAGCGGCCAAGATTTAATACATGCTAAGCACCAACTTGCACAACAATTTTTATTGCGCAAAGAAGTAGAAAGTGCTTGGAAAATTTTATTAAGTTAATGCGGTTTAAATCACTTTTTTTATTGTTAATGTTATGTGGTAGTTTTAACTTGTTTGCACAAACAGATACTACATTTTATATTGATGGCGACTATAGTATA
>JAUCCO010000110.1:0-11525 GCA_034676125.1 Bacteroidia bacterium | reverse complement strand
TCTAAATTTCCTTGGCCCGTAGCCAACATCAATGCAGCAAAATCACTTTCAATTCGTGGTAATACGGCTTCTGTTTCTGGGTCGCCCATGCGGCTGTTGTATTCAATTACAAATGGTTCGCCATCCATACTCATCAACCCAATAAAAATAAAACCAACGTAGTTTATTCCATCTTTTACCAAGCCATTAATGGTTGGTTTAATAATGCGGTCTTCTACCTTTTGCATAAACACATCATCGGCAAATGGCACTGGACTAACAGCACCCATGCCACCAGTATTTAACCCTACATCGCCTTCACCTATGCGTTTGTAATCTTTTGCACTTGGTAGTACTTTATAATTTTTGCCATCTGTTACTACAAAAACAGAAAGTTCAATTCCTCTTAAAAATTCTTCAACCACAACTTTACTGCTTGCTTTACCAAATTTTTGGTCTTTTATCATTGCCTCAATTTCGGTTGCAGCTTCTTCATTACTTTCACAAATTAACACGCCTTTTCCAGCAGCTAATCCATCAGCTTTTAACACCACAGGCAGGCTATGTTTTTTAACATAATCAATACCTGCATGTATGTTTTCAAAAGTAAAAGTTTCATAAGCAGCGGTAGGTATATTGTGGCGTTTCATAAACGCTTTGCTCCAATCTTTACTGCCTTCCATTTGTGCACCTACTTCATCGGGGCCAACAAAGGCTATTGTTTTTAAATAATTATCGGCCATAAAGTGGTTGCGCATACCTTTTACCAAAGGCTCTTCAGGACCAACTATGATAAGTTTTATCTCATTATCAACACAAAACTTACCTACAATAGCAAAATCGAGCGGATTTAAAGGTACATTAATACCCAATTGTGCGGTTCCGGCATTGCCCGGTAATATGTGTAATTTACTACATAAGTTACTTTGTGTAAGCTTATAAGCAAAAGCATGCTCGCGTCCGCCTGAGCCAATTAACAATATATTCATATCAGAAAAAATGTAAATAAGTTGGGCGAATATAATACCTAAGTAGATTTAGGTTACATTTGCCCCCTATATATTTTATGTATTCTTTTACACAACAAACATTTGACATGGTGGCCACCACACAGCAATTCCTTGAGTCTGTGCTGGTAAAAGAGCTGCTTAACCTAGGCGCCACCAATGTTGAAAAACATAACAGGGCTGTAAGTTTTACGGGCGATTTAAGCGTAATGTACCGAGCAAACCTTTGCACACGTACTGCCTTAAAAATATTGGTTCCGTTTACCAAATTTAAAGCCCGCAACGAGCGCGATTTATACGAGGAAATTAGACACATTGAATGGGAAAAATACCTTGATGTAGATGGCACATTGGCTGTACATACCAGTTTAAGTACTGATTATTTTAACCACTCGCAATTTGTTTCGCAAAAAACCAAGGATGCAATTGTAGATAGATACCGAGAAAAATTTGGTCGCAGGCCAAGTGTTGATATTGCCAATCCGCATTTAAGTATTGCAGTACATATAGTGCGCGATGAAGTGAGTATTTCGTTTGATAGTTCGGCCGAGAGTTTACACCGCAGAGGTTACAGAACCGAGCAAACTTTAGCTCCTATTAATGAAGTTACCGCTGCTGGTATGGTATTATTAACCGAGTGGGATGGCACTGGTGCATTTGTTGACCCAATGTGTGGTAGCGGAACAATTTTAATTGAAGCTGCTTTGTATGCAAAAAACATTGCTCCCGGTTTGTTTAAAAAACACTTTGGTTTTATGCATTGGAAAAATTACGACCGTGTTTTATGGCAAACTTTGGTTGATGAAGCCAGGGCCAAAATAAAAGAAACTGATACCATATTTATGGGTAGCGATAAAACTTTTAAAGCCATAGAAATTGCCAGGGCTAATGCAACACGTGCAGGACTTGATGAAGACATAAGATTAAGCAACAAACGTTTTGAAGAGGTAAAAGCTCCCCAAGGTATTAAAGGTATGGTGGTAATAAACCCTCCTTATGGCGAGCGTTTGCCAATAGAAGAAATTGGGCCATTTTACAAAGAAATGGGCGATAAACTAAAACAAGAATTTGATGGTTATACGGCTTGGATAATCTCTTCGAATGTGGGTGCACTTAAAAAAGTAGGCTTGGCAGCCAGCCAACGACTTACATTATTTAACGGACCATTAGAGTGTAAATTTTACAAGTTTGAATTATACAAAGGCTCTAAAAGGGCACCAAAAATTACCGAGTAAATCTTAAAAATTTCTTAATAAATATTAATTTAAATCACCACAATTAAAAATTAAGGTAATCTATTATCTTGCCCCCGCAAAAAAACCACGTATGAAATTAACCATCAAAGCAATATCAAGCTTAGTAGTACTGATATTGTTAAGCGCCAATCTTATGGCCCAATGTCCCCAACCGGGATTTAACTACTCACTTCCTATTACCATTAACAATTCAAACACAGCCAACACTGATGTTCAGGTAAAACTAACATTAAACACGGCTGCATTAGTTACAGCAGGAAAAATGCAAGCATCGTGCAACGATATGCGCTTTACTGACTCCTTGTGTAACGTGTTACCGTACTGGATTGAAAGCGGTATAAATACTGCAAACACCGTAGTTTGGGTTAAGTTAAAATCGTTACCTAATTTAGGCAATGTTCGCATTTTTATGCAATACGGTAATACTGCTGCTACATCACAAAGCAATGGTGATTCAACCTTTCTTTTGTTTGACGATTTTTTAGGAAGTACCCTAAACACTTCAAAATGGAATTACCCAGCGCAATCGGGTAGTATTAATATTAACAATGGAAATATTAATGTATCCACCACTTCATCAATGATAATTTTTAGCAATGCTGCCTATCCAGTTCCTAATAAAACTGAAATGAATGTGGCTGCTTTGAGTGGAACCTATCCTTGTATGGGGCAATCATTACCAAGTACCATTAATAGCGGTGTAACTATTTTTACCAATAGTTCAGTTATGCATGTGGCAAAAATGTCCACAGGATGTAATGCTTATGGAGGTTACTTTACCAACAACACTATGGTTTCAGGAGTAGGGATTTGGTCGCTAACTTGGACTAGTTCTGATGTTTATACAGGAACTTGGCCTGGCAATGGTACATTCACCAATACCGCTAGTACCGGTTTCACTTTAGGGTCGAGTACAAACAGCTCTTTTGGATTGTTATGTTCGGGTACGGGATCAATTTCAGTGGACTGGATTCGTGTTCGTAAAAATTTAAACACCGAGCCTACATTTACCATAGGAACAGAACTTATAAACACTAGAACATATAACGATGCAGGTGTTGGATCAATTACCAATTTACAATCAAGATTTTGTGCGGGCAATCAACCCGTAACTGTTTTATTAGCCAATTATGGAATAAACACCATAAGCAATTTAACTGTTAATTGGAGTGTTAATAATGTGCTTCAAACCCCGTTTATGCAAATTGGGGCAATAGATACCATTGGCAGTACATCAGGAAATACTAAGTTGGTAACCATTGGTAATTATAATTTTAGCAATACATTTACTTCAATAAAGGTATGGACATCAAACCCAAATAGCGGTGTAGATACCGTTAGAAGAAATGATACCGCATTTTGGAGTGGTAACTCAGGATTGGGTGGAATATACACCATAGGAAATGGTGGAAATTACACCACATTTGCGGCTGCAATAAATGCCTTACAAACAAGTGGCTTATGTGCTCCAGTTGTGTTTAATGTATTACCTGGCACCTATTACGAACAAGTAAATATACTTAACGAAATTCCAGATGCATCATCAACCAATACCATTACCTTTAATGGCTCAGGGGTGGTTAACTGCATTTTAACTTACAGTGCATATTTAACTACTGCTCGTCATACGCTACAAATTAGTGCAGCAGATTACATAACGTTTCAAAACATGACCATCCAAGGTACAGGAACTACGTATGCATGGCCTGTATATTTAACTAATGGCGCAAACAATAACACCATTAAAAAATGTAATATTGAAATAACGTCACCTGTTAACGCTAACACTGGTACATTCAACTTTTTAGGTGTGGTAGCAAGCGGAGCTCAATCTTCATCACCTGGCGGAAGCGCAGTAGATAACTTAACCATTGATTCGAACAATATTAATTGGGCCACACACGGTATTTATACCTATGGTGTTAATACAACAAGCGGGCACCAATACCGCGCAAATACAATACTAAACTGCGATAACGGGATAACAGCTAATTATTTACGAAATATTATTATTACAGGCAATACCATAAAAAACAGAAACATTAACGCCAATACTAACAATGGTATCACCTTAAATTATGTTACAACAACAAATGCATTTGATGTATGTAGGATAAGTGAGAATAAAATTACTAATGTTGCAACATTCGGTATTTCTGTGAGATACTCAAATGCATTGGCAGTTGGTAAAGGACTTATTGCAAATAACATGATAGGGGGAGGATTTACGCAATCAACATCAAGGGGTATTTACATCTATAACGCAAATTATTGGATGTTATATCACAACTCTGTAAATCACAATACAACAACTACATCAACTAATCAGGCGGCATTGTATACTTATAATTCTAGTAACCTATCTGTTGTAAATAATATTTTAGCAAGAACTGGCACCGGAAATGGTATGGCATTTTATAATACTGGCTATGCATTAGATACTTTTGCCAATAATATATTGTATAAGTTGCCATCAGATACGAGTGGTGGTATTATTTATAATAATACCACTTATTACCCACGCACAATTGGCAGTATAGGGCAAGGAAATATTTACCTTGAACCAGGTTTTACAAACGATACAACTTTAACCATTAGCAACCGTTGCATAAACGGTTATGTAAATACGGTAGTAACCAGAGATATTGATGGTGACTTACGCTCAACTCCACCAGACATTGGTGCAGATGAGTTGCCTGGCTCAGGAGTTGATGCCGAAGCCAGCGCAATACTTTGGCCGGTATCACCTGCAACTCCCGGATTATCGAGCGTTCGTGTACAATTTAGAAATGTTGGTGGAACAAACCTAACAGCATTGCGTGTTAATTATCGTTTAAATAATGGCCCATTGCGCAGCATAAACTGGACAGGCAATTTATCTACATGCGATACAACCTCTATTATTTTCACCGCTTTGCAGCAAGGTAATTTTAGCCAATCAGTTAATTCAATTGTGGCATGGGTTGATTTACCTAATGGCCAAGCAGATCCTTTTCCGGCCAATGATACGGTGCGTACCAATGTGTATTTAGCATTATCGGGCACCTATACCATTGGGGGTGCAACAGCCGATTTTCCTGATTTTGCCAGTGCCGTTTCAACCTTACGCACTTCGGGCGTAGGTGGTGCAGTAGAGTTCTTGGTAAACCCCGGTACCTATAATGAGCGAGTTATAATTGATTTTAACATTTTAGGTTCATCAGCTACCAATACGGTTACTTTTAATGGTGGCGATGGAAACAGAAACACACGAATTATCACATTCAGTAATTTAAATAGTTCAAATCAATCTGTTGTGCTATTACAAGGTTGCCGTTATGTAACATTTAAAAATTTAACCATTCAAAATACGTCAACAAGTTCTGGTTACGGCATTAATGTGATGTTGGTTGGTAATACAACAAGTAATATTACTATCAAATCATGTAAAATACTTCAATTAGGACTAGGTGCAACTTCTACTAGCCAGTATTATGCGGGCATATTAACTTCTGGTGTTTCTTATGATCGTACATCGGTTAAAATGGATAGCATAACCATAGACTCGAACGAAATTTCGGGTGGTTATTATGGTTATTACAATAGTACAATATCATCAACACTAAGTTTAGCTTTACGCATAACAAATAATACCTTTATAGGAGTTTATAATGCTGCCGTATATATTAATTATGCAGAGAACGTACGCATAAATTACAACACCATCACAACGCCTGAAGGTAGAGGTAATTATGGAATTTATTGTGCAAACATAAATACCACTATTCCTGATTATGCTACTCAAATTATAGGCAATAAAATTCCAAGCTTTATAAGCAGGGGAATTTACATGACAAACTGTTCAAATCCAACAACTCGTAAGGGTATAATTGCCAACAATGTTATTGGTGGTGGACCAATGACTTCTACAACTGCAACTGGCATATATATATACTCCGCTACCCGATGGATGATACACCATAATACCGTTAACATGACAAACCCTGGAACCACAAGCACTATCTATGCAGCGATGTATTACAGTTCGGGTACATCAACAAGTATTGTTAATAATATTTTTGCCCGTACAGTAGCTGGTATTGGCCATCCATTTTATGCAGCTTCTAGTTCTAGTATTGACACCTTTAACTACAACCATTTTTATATGTTAGATACAACAGCAGGCATAATGTATTATGGAGCTACACGTTATCCTGCAACGTTTAAAAACTATAACGGTGGTAATGCTAATTCTATTTTTAAACCAACATCATTTGTAAGTGATACCAACATGCAAATTACGGATGAGTGTAACAATGGAATGATTTTAGGAACCGTGTTAACCGACTTTAATGGGGTAACCAGAAACACCATTCCTGATATGGGCGCATACGAGATTCAAGGTGTAACAAACGATATTGGTGTTGAGTTTATACACCCGTTAGCTATACCTATTAATACAGGACCTCGCCAAATTAATATTCGGTTACGAAATTACGGTGCCAACATTGTAGGTGCTGCCCTCATTAAATATTCATTTAATAACATGGCTCCACAAACAGTAAATTGGTCGGGTACATTATTGCCATGCGATACTGCTAATGTTGCTTTTACTATAAATATTCCAAATGGTTTTAGCAGATTAAGAATATACACCGTTGCTCCAAATACATTAACAGATGCAAATTTTAGCAATGATACTTTTGAGCGTGTAACTTCAACTTCGTTAAGTGGTACATACACCATTGGTGGAACTACCCCTGATTTTACAAACTTTACTGATGCAGTGGCAGCTTTAGATGTTGCAGGTGTTTCGGGTGCTGTGCTGTTTAATGTTAGACCGGGTATTTACAACGAGCAAATTTTGCTTAATGTTATTACTGGTGCATCTTTTACCAATACAGTTACATTTAAAGCAGAAAACGGAAATAAAAATAGTGTAGAGTTGCGTTATGCAGCCACTTTACCTACCAATAACTATGTGGTTAAATTAAATGCTACAAACTTTGTTAGGTTTAAAAACATGACCATGCGTGCTACTGGTATTAACAACCTTGGTAATGTGTTTAGCTTTGTTAATGGTGCTTCACAAGATTCTATTTATGCTTGTAATTTAATAGGTGTAAATACACAATCTACTTCGGCCGATTTAGCTATTGTGGCTGCCACAGGTGGTAAGTTCGATTACATAAATATTTCATCAACCAAGTTTGTTAATGGTTCTATTGGTTTAAATTTAGAGTCAACCACCACTACCAACTATATGTTGTACAACAACTTTGTGGCCGATACTTTCGAAAACCAATATTATATAGGTGCTAATTTTAAAACACAGTTTATATACAACTTCAGTAAGAATGTAATTTCTACTAATTCTTCGTTTAATGGTTATATAGGTATTTATACCACCAATTCGCAAAGGGGAAGTATTACTGGAAATAAAATAAACGTAAGTAATGGTGGTGCTGGTATTTTCCAATCTGATTGTGATGGCAACAGCGTTAACCCTACTTGGATAACCAACAACAGCATTAGTGTAAATGGAGCCAATACAAGTTCGTATGGTATTTACAGTTTATACAGTAACTGGCAGTATTTTTACAACAATAGTATTCATGTTTATGGTGCAGCCACATACTCTTATGGTGTGTATTTGTTCTACAATACTGCGGCTAATAGCAATAACAAATTTTACAATAATGTGGTAAGCAACTCGGGTGGTGGATATGGATATTACATTTATAACCCAACATACTGCACAAGTGATTACAATAATTTCTATGCATCTAACCCATTGTTTACTGTGCAAACTAGCGTTCCAAACAGTTCATACAGCCTATCAACTTGGAAAAATAATTTGCGTGATGCTAACTCAATTTCATACCGCCCAGGATTTACAAGTGATACAAACCTAATGCCCAATGCCAATGATTCTGCTGCATGGAGCTTAAATGGACGTGCATTACCTCTAAGCAACATTAACTTAGATGCTAACGGCAACACAAGAAGTACCAGTGCAACAAGTGGAACGGTAGATATAGGAGCATTTGAATTTACACCTACATCATTACCTCCTGCTGCAACTGCAACTCCTGCTAATCCTTTAGCTGGAAGTACCCAATTGTTTTTATTTGGGGGTGATACTGTGGCAACTATTACATGGGCAGTTGGTGCTCCTGTTCCTGCAGGGTTTAGTGTTCGTGCATTCTCTGGTGCAACACCACCTGCAATTGTTACTGGTAACTATCAGTTTAATTACACCAAACTTGATGGTGCTAATGGAACATACAATTACAACATGAAGTATTATTTTAAAGATATTTGGATGGGAAATGTGAGTAGCAAAACCGTGTTAAAATTGGCTAAGTACAACACCGTTAATGGTTGGTCAACCGATAATACACAGCTTGATACCAGCAGAAATATTTTAACAGTAACTGCCTTAACTAAGCTTAATACATTTACTGGAACCAATACAAATAACCCTTTACCAGTTGATTTAATTAAATTTAACGTATTAAATAAAGCTAATCATCCGCTACTTACTTGGAGTACTGCTGCTGAAATTAACAGCTCGCATTTTGTTGTAGAACGCTCTTTAGACAATAAATCGTTTGTAGAAATAGGTACGGTTAAATCATCAGGAAATAGTAATGTGGTAAACTCTTACGCATATACTGATTTAGGTATTGAGTTAGATAACCTTAACCAAACTGTTTATTACCGCTTAAGTATGGTTGATGTAGATTATAGAAACAATTACTCAGCAACTGTATCTATTGATGGCAAACAACAAATCACTAAATCTAACACAGTTTATCCTAACCCGTTTACCAAGCAAGTGTACTTTGTTGCAGGCGCTGAAACAGGTGAAGTTTTACAGTTACATTTAATAGATATAAATGGTAAAAAGTTAGCTACTTCTACTATTACTATTTCAACAGATAATGAGGTATTTGATTTAAACCAACTTTGGAGTGAATTTGCTAACCTCAATGCAGGTGCTTATTTTGTTCAGGTATTAGGTACAAACACTACCGAAACCATTAAACTTATTAAGTTTTAAAAACGGTTTTTTAAAACCAAATTAATAACGGCTGTTACCATGTGTAACAGCCGTTTTTGTTAGGTAGCTGTGTGTTATAATTGATTATGCATTTCCAATGCGCAATTTGGGTTGAATGTGCTTTCGGTATAATTGTTTAATAACTAAATTTTGGACCGTTTTACAAAGAAATGGGCGACAAACTAAAACAGGAGTTTAATGGTTATATTGCTTGAAATTATCTTAGCATGTGGATGAAATTAAAAAGCAAGCTGACTAAACGCCTGCCAAGGTTTATTTTTTTATTTATTTTACTGCATGTATTAACAGCGGCCAATGCGCCAATTGCTTGGCATTTGGTAAAATCTGCATCAAACATTAAGGTGTTTACTAGCAGTGTGCCCAATTATCCTGTTAAAGGAATAAGAATGGAGATATTTTTTGATGCGCCCGTAAGCCAAGTTTTAAAAGTTGCTATGGATGTAAAACATTACCCTAATTGGGTTTACAAATGCAAAAAAAGTGTGTTGGTTAAGCAGGTTTCTGCACAAGAAGTAATATATTACCACATAACAGATGCACCATGGCCAGTGGCTGATAGGGACCAATATTCGGTTACTAAGCTAAGCAAACACATGGATGGAAGTTATTGGATGCACTCCAATACTTTACCTGATTATGGCGCTAATGAAGAAGGAAAAGTGCACATAAAAAATGGCAAAGCAACGTGGCATTTTATACCATTACCCAACGGCCAAACCAAAGGCGAATACGAATTATTTTTTGATCCTGAAGGTTATATTCCAAGTTGGATTATTAACTTATTTATTGCCGAAGGTCCGTATTTAACCATGCAAAATATGCAGCGAGAAATTGGGAAATAAAGGTTTTTAGTTACTAGTTTTGAATTTGAATTCATAACCCCTAACTCAACATTCA
This sequence comes from Bacteroidia bacterium, assembly GCA_034676125.1. GTDB lineage: Bacteria > Bacteroidota > Bacteroidia > UKL13-3 > UKL13-3 > UBA6183. Next base: position 1,320 of record JAUCCO010000110.1, on the reverse strand, counting down.
TAACTTGCTCCCCTACTTCATCTCCACGAATTTTTTAATGTTTGCTAATCCGCCATCAAGTGTTTTGGCGGTGTTTTTAGTTACAAACGGAATCATGTATCGTTTAATAGGATTGTTTCCTACATCTCCGCTATCTATCCAATGTAATTCGGTAGTATTTGCATCAATAGCTTTAAAAACAAAAACACCTGCTGCAGAAATATTGTTGCGGTTTACACTTAATATAAATTGTATGCTGGTATCTTTTTGGTAACCTATGGTTTCAAAATGACCTTGTCCAAGTAAGGCTCCATAAAAATATTGTCTTGCTCCTATGGTATCGTGCTTTTGATTGTAGAAATAATACAAGGTGCTATCAACACTTTTATCCCATAAACTCCATTGCTCCCAATTGTGGTAATTACTCATATAAGCAAACGTTTCGGAAACGGGTTTATTAATTACAACAGTTCTCTCTACATGGTAAGTATGCGGAAAAAACTTAGAGCCAATTACAAAAGTAAATACCGATAAAAAAATGATAAGGAATACTTTAAACAGTTTCATTCTTAGAAATTAATTGGTTAGCATTAAATAAAAAAACACAGCAGGAATGGCTAAAAATAGTCCATCAAAACGATCTAAAAAACCACCATGTCCGGGTAATAAAGTACCACTATCTTTAATGTGTAAATTACGTTTTAGTAACGATTCAAATAAGTCTCCCAACGAACCAAAAATAACCACCAATACTGCAATCACCATCCAATCAAAAGTTGATACATCATCAAACCCTAAAAACTTTGAAATACAATAGGCAACAGCCATACTTAAAATAGTACCACCAATGCTACCTTCCCAAGTTTTTTTAGGCGAAATGCGTTCAAATAATTTAGTTTTTCCAAAAGTGCGGCCAGCTAAATAAGCACCAGTATCACTGGTCCAAAGCAGTAAAAAGAAACCCATTGGCAAGCCATAACTATAATTTAACGAATTTAAAAAACTCATTTTAGCTAACATTACAATGGGTAAGGTTATGTAAAACAAACCTAATATTTGAAAGGCTAAGGTAGAAAACTCGTTGTGCGTGCGTTCAAACAGTTTAATAATAAACATAAACATAAAAATGGGTATCAAATTATAATACCACGCCATTGATAAATCTGCTGAAAAAATCATGGCAAACATTACAAAAATAATACTGCCAGCAATTATTCCTAAGTACTTTTCAATCCAGCGTTTATCAGGTAAAACCAATTCGTAAAACTCTAGCAAGCACAAAAAGTTAACTACAAATAATAGTATAAAAAAACTAAACTCGCTATATAAAGTTGCACCGAT
>JAUCCO010000109.1:0-11595 GCA_034676125.1 Bacteroidia bacterium | reverse complement strand
TCGTTGTTTCGTTATCTAAACAATACCAAAACCAAGGTTTAACCTTAGGCGATTTAATTAACGAAGGAAATTTAGGACTTATTAAAGCTGCCAAACGCTTTGACGAAACCCGCGGTTTCAAATTTATCTCTTATGCTGTTTGGTGGATTCGTCAATCTATTTTGCAAGCCTTAGCCGATCAATCTCGTATTGTTCGTTTACCGTTAAACAAAGTAGGTTCAATTGGTCGTATTGGAGGAGTTGCAGCCAAATTGGAGCAAAGATTAGAGCGAGAGCCAACCGTTGAAGAAATAGCCATTGAAATGGACTTACCACTGCAAGAAGTGGAAAACGCACTGCGTTCAACAGGAAGGCACTTATCAATTGATGCACCTTTAACCGAAGGAGAGGATAACACCTTACTTGGTATTTTAGATAGCAACGATGAGCCAAGACCAGACGTGCAATTGATTAATGAATCATTGCAAAAAGAAATTAACCGTGTTATTTCTACACTTAGCGAAAAAGAACGCGATGTGTTAAAATATTACTACGGACTTGATGGTGGCCCAGCGCACACCCTTGAAGACATTAGCGAAAAAATTGGTTTAACCCGTGAGCGTGTTCGCCAAATTAAAGAAAAAGCTTTACGCAGATTACGTAAATCTAGCAAAAGCAAAATCTTAAAATCGTATTTAGGATAAACACTAAACATTTTTTCGTTTATAATTCATTTAAAACATCTGCCACAAAACGGCAGATGTTTTTTATTTTTGGCAGGTTAATTTCCCTAGTTTATTTAGGGATTAATTTTTGATTGTAACCCAAATATGCAGAATAATTTTAGGCCTGCGGGCTTTAGTGTTTTACCAACTGTAGTTAAAAACCTACTTATTATTAATGGTTTGTGCTACCTTTTAAATGTAATATTAGAATCGAGGAATATTCACTTAAACCAAATGCTTGGTTTGTATTATCCCGAGTCTACTATGTTTAGGCCATACCAACTTATTACCCATATTTTTATGCATGGTAGCTTTATGCACCTGTTTTTTAATATGTTTAGTTTGTGGATGTTTGGTAGTGCTTTAGAAAACTATTGGGGACCAAAACGCTTTTTTATCTATTATTTTGCAACCGGTTTTGGCGCAGCAGCATTGCACTTAGGTGTAAATGCTTACGAAATAAACCAAGTAAAAGAAGTAATTAATGCATACTTGCAAAACCCAACTTATGATGGTTTTTATGAGATACAACAAATTGACCCACGCATTTTTGATATGGGCCAATTACAAGAATTTGTTAGCAATTGGAGTCTAGACAAATCGAGCCAACAATACATACAAGGCTCGCGCGAAATTGCAGAGGCATTATTACAACGCAAACTAAACATACCAACAGTTGGTGCCAGTGGTGCGGTATATGGTTTGCTTTTAGCGTTTGGTATGTTATTTCCAAACACACTGTTGTTTATGATATTTATACCCATACCTATTAAAGCCAAATACTTTGTAATGATGTATGGTTTGTTAGAAATTTATCAAGGTATATCAAATAATCCAGGTGATAATGTTGCACACTTTGCACATTTAGGTGGTATGTTGTTTGGCTTTATACTTATAAAATATTGGAATAAAACACGAAGAGATACCTTTTATTAAAACCAACATTGGTGTATGAATTTGTTTGAAGAGATAAAGCATAATTATTTACAAAGTAACCAAGCCGTAAAACGCATTATTGCCATTAACGTGGCCGTGTTTTTAGTATTGGCGGTGTTAAATGTGTTTGCTTTTTTATTTAATAGCACGTTTTCTACCACAATTATTAATAGCTACTTTATATTACCCGCAAGCCTTACTTCGTTTTTATACAGGCCTTGGAGTATTGTAACTTACATGTTTTTGCACAGTGGCTTCTTTCACATCCTTTTTAATATGTTGTGGCTATATTGGATGGGCAATCTTTTGCAAGAATATTTAGGAAACAAACGTGTTTATCAAGCCTATTTTATTGGTGGTGTTTTTGGTGGCCTAGTATACATGCTTGCCTACAATGTGTTTCCGGCATTTACTGCTGTTAAAGATGTTTCTTATGCATTAGGCGCTTCGGCTGGTGTATTAAGTGTGGTAGTGGCTGCGGCTACTTTATTACCAAACTTTGAAATTAGGTTAATGTTTTTAGGAAGCATAAAACTAAAGTGGATTGCATTGGTTAGTGTGGGGTTAGATTTAATTAGCATACCAAACGGAAACGCAGGCGGACACATAGCGCATTTAGGTGGTGCATTATTTGGCTATTTATTTATTAAACATTTATATACCAACTCCATTTTTGATAAACTTTTTGATGGTATTGGTAGCTTAATCAATAAAAAATCTAAATTAAAGGTACATTACAAAACCAACAATAAAACCAATCAACCCAAAAGCGCACAAACTCAAATTGATGTGGATGAAATATTAGATAAAATATCAAAAAGTGGATACGAGAGTTTAAGTAAACGCGAAAAAGAAATATTGTTTAAAGCAAGTAACCATTAGTTATGTTTATTATTAACCGTTTAGTATTTATTTTAAATAGCATTGCCATATTAGCACTATTAGCAACCTATGCAGCACCATACATTAGTCCTGATTTACTTTGGCCAGTGGCATTTTTAGGGTTGGCTTTTCCGGTAGTGGTTTTGGTAAATGTGTTGTTTATAATTTATTGGTTGATATTTTTTAACATGAAGTTTTTGTTCTCGTTGGCTGTAATTGTAATTGGCTGGGGGCACATTACTAAGTTTGTACAATTAAATGCCAAAAAGTTTGAAGCCAAGCAAGAAAACACCATAAATATTATCACTTTTAATGCACGCTATTTTGGTTTGTTTGATGGAAATCCAGAAAAGGATGTTTCATTATTTTCTGAAAAGCTTGATAAACTAGCACCTGATTTGTTGTGCATACAAGAACTTTCAAACATTTCTGTGGCCGATTCTAATGCTGCTTTCGAAACCTTTAAAAATAAGTATGACGGATACCACAAAGTAAATATTAAAATACAAAAAGGCCGCTGGATGTGCGATAATATTGGCATTTTAAGCAAGTTTCCAGTCTATAAAAAAGGCATAGTTGAGCATGATTTAAGCAGTGGTAATTATACCATTTATGCCGACTTATTGGCTTATGGCGATACTATTAGGGTAATTGCCACACACCTACAATCTATAAAGTTTGAACGAAGAGAATACGAAGCCGTAAAGAATATCAAAATAGAGAATGATGCCGAAAAGGTGGATGCTTATAAAAGCATTGTAGCCAAAATGAAATATGCTTTTTTAATGCGGGCAAAACAAACCGATAGTATTGCTGAATTTATATCAAAAAGTCCTTACAAAATTATTGTATGTGGCGATTTTAACGACTCTCCATTATCCTATGCATACCGAACTATAAAAGGTGACATGAAAGATGCATTTACCGAGGCTGGAAGCGGTCTTGGACGAACCTATGTTGGCGCAATGCCAAGTTTTAGAATTGATTTTATTTTGGGCGATAAAAGGTTTGATTTTTATAACTACTACGCCAAAGCATTTGATTTTAGCGACCACAAATTGGTGAGTTGCAGCATAAAAATTAAGTAGACTAAAACCCTTACTTAAAAACCTCGCTTGTTTCTTTTAACCCTAACTCTTTTAGTTTAATTTAGATTTAAAAAATTGAATTCAAAGTTGTTTCGTTCCGATTTTAACCTTATAAATCCATGTGATTTACTGATATATATTGAATCTCCATCAGAAACAAAAGCATTTACCCCATAATAATAGCTTCCATTAATTATTAACGAATCGTAATAAGGAATTGCACTAGAATATCTGGCACCAAGGCTAGAAATATTGAACAGATATTTTTGAGCATTATAATCCAATGCTAATGATGAATTTGAGCATGGACAAATGGTTTGCGAAATTTTAATCGAACATGATTTACCTTCAAAAAACATATTATTCCCTTCGTAATTTATTTTATTATTTATGGCACAATCACCGCCATTAAATGTTTGATAATAGGGTTCAAAAAAAACAAGACGGCCTTGTCCCATAAATACCAAAGTATCTTTATTATTGATAACAAAACTCAAGGTATCTATTCCGGAGTATGGCAACTTATTCCTGTACTCTTCTCCCATGTAACTAGTGCTTTCATAAAGCCCTGGACATCCTCCATGTTTATCACATGCAAAAAAAAATGTGCAGGCAAGTAGTGCAAAAAGCACCATTATGTTTAACTTTTTATAATTCTCCATGTTATGTTTCTTCTTTATAAAAACTGCTAAGTATTAATTTTAATAGCGCGCTTCATGTAAAATTTTTTCATTGATTGTTTTATAAAAATACAAATTTACTTTATATTACCAAATTAACCCAAACCACCACTTACGGCACAAAAAACACTAAAAGTGAACTATTATAACAGAACATGTAAAACTCGTTATAATCATAAACACAAAATATTACCTTGTGCCTCATTTTACATTTTTTATGAAAAAAATTTTCTTATCGTTATTCTCCGTAGTTTCATTTTTGGGTTATACTCAAAGTCCTACAGCACCTGCTTTAGGTTTTAATGTATTTGTACAAAAAAATGCAACTTTAACCACAAACGAAACCGATGGCCCTGTGGCAATTGGTGGTCAATTATATTTAGGTGGGAACTATCAAGTGGCAACAAATAATGCTGGTAACTATCTGGTAGGTGGGATTAAAGTATCGTTGCTTGTAGGCCAAGGTGTTAGCTTTTCGGGCAATAGTTTGCTTCAAGTAAACCAAAATGGTTACGTAAAGATAGGCGATGGTAATAACCTAACCACTTGGTATCGTGATTTAAATAACGCAGCATCTCCAATAAGAATTACACCAGCGGGTAACTACAACAGCTCTTCTCGCATACAAATGCAAGCAAATGCAGTTAACTTAGGCGTATCAGCAACTGTAAACCCCGTTGTAGAGGCAGGTTTAATAGACTTTACTGCTGCATTTACCGCACTAAAAACAAACTCAACCAGAATGAGTATTTGCCAACATAATGTAAGTTTGGCAACTCCCAATGGTGTGGTTTTAGGTAAAAACAATTTGCCTTCGCAAGTACACTTAACCTTAAATAATGGCATAAATGTGTTTAACATTAATAGTCGCGATATAAATGCCGTTAGAATTTTAACATTTAAAAACGCACCAAGCGCAAGCAGAATTTTATTAATAAATGTTGATGCATCGGGAATATTTAATTGGGATGTATGGAACCAAGCTGGTATTGGAGGATCTCAAAGCCCATATATTATTTATAATTTTTATAATACTACTACCTTAAACATTATAGGCAATAGCACTATTGAAGGAACCGTATTTGCGCCTTTTGCAGATATTCAAAAAACACAAAATCAATCAAACATTGAAGGACAGGTAATAGCACAATCTTTAGTACATGCTGGTGGCGAAAATCATTACTACCCATTTACGCAAACCATTACAGGATGCGCTGCACCAACTGTGGCTGGCATTAGTGTTAACAGTAGCGAACAATGCATTTACAACAATAATTTTGTGTTTAATACCAACACAACTGGCACTGCACCATTCACCTATTTTTGGGATTTTGGTGATGGTTCAACTTCAACCCAATCAAACCCAACTAAAACCTATTTATCAGAAGGAACATACCTTGTAAAACACAAAGTAGTTGGTTTAGGCGGAACAGATAGCACAACATTGCAAGTGGTGGTTGGCGAAAAACCAATAGTAGGTTTTAGCATTAACGATAGCATTCAAGAATACACTGGTAATAATTTTGTATTTACATCATTAGCGCCTAACGCTAACTATTCTTTTACTTGGCTTTATGGCAATGGTTCAACACCAGGAACTACTGCTAATACATCTAAATCATACGGTGCTGTGGGGCCATATTTTGTTTGCCAAATTGTATCAACAGATATTGGTTGCGCTGATACTGCTGTGGCATGGGTTATAGTAACATCTGATAGTGTTGGTTCTGGCAATGGTGGTGGATTGGAAAGCGAAAGCCTTGGCGGATTGGTTTCGATGCGAGATTTTACAAAATTGCGTAAGGGAGAAAATGCCCCTGTAAATTATGCCCTGTCGCCAGTTTTTGTTTCAGAAACAAATGGTTTCGGTAAAAAAACATCCCTGTTATCATTGGCTGATATGATTCCTGCAAGCTTATTAACGGGTGATGTTGCCCGTGTAACTTCGCCATCAGACCTTGTAAATATAACAAGTGCTTTAGAGGTTATTTCGGTAGATTATACACAAAACAACAGGGCAAAAGCTGTTGTTCTTGGAATTAAAACTAAAAACAAAGTGTACTCTCACACCAAATCAATTTGTGATAGGTTACGTGGTGCTACACTTTTAACAGTTGATAGTGTAAAAATTAAAGGTTATGATTTTGTGCGATTTGTATTACAACAAGGCGATGGGTCAATTGAATATGGAACCTCGTTTGTTTTAGGATACAAAAATGGCGTAAGTGGTTACACCTTGCAAACAAATTGGTTATTATCTGAAATGATTGCACAAGACTCGTTGTACAATTTTCAGGTATGGAGCACGCAGCCAGAATACACAGATAAATTAGTTGGTGATATCATTGACCGTGTTTCGAATGCTGCAGTTATAAACCCTATAAACAACATTACCATTCCTAATTTATATATTACAAAAGGCTACCGCAAAGGCGCTAAACTTGTTCTTCATGTAAAAAACAGAAGTGAAACTACGCGTGCTGAATTAGCAATTGAAGCACATTTAAATGAGCAATCTTTTTTAACCCAATCGAGCCAAATATTAATGATTAATAAAGGCGATGACCAAGTTTTTGAGGTTGTGGTAAACGATGGTTATGAGTACAGCATAAATGTAATTGCAGACAGTGTTTTAGGTGATGTTGCATACATGGCAGATGGAAACTGGGGATTAGATTACGATAAAACATACACTACCATAACTAATTTTATAACCCAAAACGAACCAACACGCATATATAATCCTAGTGATTTATCTGTGTATCGTTATGCTGCCGTTAGTGCAATTAGTGATGATTATGTTTTGTTATTTAAGGGCATAAGCCAAGGAAATGCGGTTACTAACTTAACATCATATAGCCACTTAACATTTTTTGCAAAAGGCAATGGAAGCGTGCAAGTAACTTTACCACGTGATAGCATTACCAACTGGAAAAACCAATATTATTATACCATAGCTTTAACTACCGAAGGTAAAATGTATACTATTGCATTAGCCGATTTTAAATCGGATGTTATTAGTACACCTTTTAACCCAACCGATGTAAGAATGATTTCATTTTCAAGAGGTTATCAAGGTACAAGTGCAGAAAATATGGAACTTGCAGTGGGTAGTGTTTCATTTAATGGTTTAAAAAGTGGTACGGTAAATAACCAAGTTAATACGATTAATCAACCCACAATTTACCCTAACCCAAACAGCGGTAGCTTTACATTAAGTTTAAACAATAGTGTAACAGAAACAATAGAATTAACAGTTACCGATTTGTTAGGAAAAACTATTTACACGCAAAAAGTACAGGTACAACAAGGACCAAATAATATTGAAGTAGTAATGCCCAATAATATAGATTTAAAAGGGTTTTATTTAATCTCTACAAAATCAAAATCAGGCATTAAAAGCCAAAAGTTTATTATAAACTAACTTACATCTCCCCCTAATTTCCCTTAAGGCTCATTTCAGTAATGGAATGGGCCTTATATATTTTATACCACGATATAAATCCACCAATACAAATCACGGTATACACCACCATCAAAACAGCATAATAATACATTGATTGTTGGTAATAAAGCAACACGCTTCCTGCGTTTATTACAAACCAATAAACCCAACTGCTAAGTATTTTACGGGCTTCTTTTATTGAGGCAAGCAAACCAAATAGGGTAATAAAACTGTCTAAATAAGGACTTGCGCTATCGGTGTAATTTTTAAATAAATAACTACACGCTAAACTTAAACCAGTAAAAATAATGATGGTATAAATATGGGTAAATGGTTTCCAAATGGCAATGTGTTCGTTTTTGATTTCTGCCTTTTTCCAATACCATAAACCATACACACCAACACCTACATAATAAATACTAATAATAGATTGGGCATAAAGTTTTGTATGATAAAATAAAATAACCCCAATTATAGAAGATGCAATACCAAACCACCAACCAATTGTTTTTTCGCGCATTAAAAGCAAGCTGTAAATAATGCTAAATCCTGCACCACCAATTTCAAGTATTTGGTTTATTGTCATGTTGGGTTCAAAACTATTAATTATTGCACATCAAAAAAATATCATTTGCAAAATGATAAAATATAACCATACATTTGCCCCTGTCTTTGGGGTGGTGATGGGTGTAAAAACCTATTGCCTGAGATCATACCCTTGGAACCTGCCAGGGTAATGCCTGCGAAGGGAGTAGACAAACTCAAGGTTAATTTATACTGATGGTGCACAATCAATATTATTAACTATTCCAAGAAGGTAAAACAATTGATTTCAGCAGCCCTCCCAGGTTGCTGTTTTTGTTTAATCTTAATTAATTAATTTAATGAAAAAGCTTTTTTGGCTTCAACTTGTGCTATTTTTACAAGTAACATCCTATGCACAACACACCTTAAGCGGTGTAGTAAAAAACGCATCAACCCAACAACCAATGGAAGATGCATCAATCCATTTTACCAATGCTAAAAACTTAATCCGTACTTCGGTAACCAACCAACAAGGCGAGTTTGTTTTTAAAAACCTAAGTAACGGAGAGTACACCTTAACATTAACTTTTATTGGTTTTAAGCCCGTTATTAAAAACATCACCATTAATAATTTAGATATTAAAGGACTAACCATTTTTGCCGAACAAGCAACAGTAGTAAATAGTGAAGTGTTGGTACAAGCCACACGTGCTAAAGAAAACGCAGCAACCACTTTTACATCCATATCTAAACAAGAGTTGGCAAAACAAAATCATGGGCAAGATTTACCGTTTTTGTTAAACCTTACGCCATCAACTGTTATAAACTCGGATGCGGGTGCAGGTATTGGTTATACTGGAATTAGAATTAGGGGAGTAGACCCAACAAGAACCAACGTAACTATTAACGGAATACCAGTAAATGATGCAGAATCGCACAGTACATTTTGGGTAAACACGCCCGATTTAGCTTCGTCAGTTCAGAATATACAGGTACAACGAGGTGTAGGCACATCAACTAATGGAGCGGCATCTTTTGGGGCCAGTATCAATATTCAAACAGATGGATTATCAACCAAGCCTTTTGCCGAAATTGCAAATTCTATTGGTTCGTTTAATACCAGAAAACATACTGTAAAATTTGGAACAGGATTATTAGATAATGGTTGGGCATTTGATTTACGCTTATCAAAACTAAGTTCTGATGGATTTATTGACAGGTCAACATCAGACCTAAAATCGTTTTTTACAAGTGCCAGCAGGTATGGTAAAAAAAGCCTGTTTAAGGTAAATGTATTTTCGGGCAAAGAAGTAAGTTATCAGGCATGGAACGGTATTCCTGAACCACGCTTATCAGGTGACATTGCTGGGATGAATAATTATGCCAGCTTATTAGGAACCAACCTAAACGACTTGTTAAAATCGGGCAACAGAACTTACAATGAATTTACTTACAAAAACCAAACAGACAACTATCAACAAGATCATTACCAAATATTTTACACCTACTTGCCCAATAAATTTTTAAAATTAAACGTTGGTGGGCATTACACTTATGGCCGTGGTTATTACGAAGAGTTTAAAGCAGACGAAAAACTTTCTAAGTACAAATTAAATGATGTGTATACCACAAACGATACTATTAAACGAAGTGACATTGTGAGAAGAAGGTGGTTAGACAATGATTTTTATGGGGTGATTTTCTCTGCAATTTATGAGAAAGACAACCTTACAGCAACATTTGGTGGAGGTGCTAATATTTATGATGGAAAACATTATGGAGAAATTGTTTGGGCTCAATTTGCAAGCAATAGCGTTCCAGGTACGCATTTTTATGATGGAAAATCAACCAAAAAAGAACAGAACTATTATGCCAAAGTAAACTATCTTTTTACCCAAAAACTTAGCGGGTTTGTAGATATACAAATGCGTTTAATTAACTACAATTTAAATGGAATTGATTTAAATGGTTCAAGCTATAATCCATACAACTTTAACTTAAACTATACTTTTATAAATCCAAAGGCTGGTGTATCATACGCATTTAATAACAAAACCAATATTTATGGTTATGTGGGTGTTGCTAATAGAGAGCCCGAAAGAAAAGACATCATACAAGCAAGTAATAATACCATACCAACGTCTGAGCGATTACTTAACTTTGAATTGGGCTTTAGGAAACGAATGAAAAGGTTTAATGTAGAAGCAAACGCCTATTACATGGATTACAAAAACCAATTAGTTAACACGGGTCAAATTAATGATGTTGGTGCTTATAACCGTGTAAACGTAGACAAAAGTTACCGCGCAGGTATTGAGTTAACAGCAGGTGTAAAAATTAGCAAAAAAATGAGTTGGCAAGCCACTGCTACTTATAGCCAAAATAGAATAAAAGAATTTACAGAATTTGTTGATGATTGGGATAATGGAACACAAATAACCACGATATATAAGAATAAAAAAATTGCATTTTCACCAGACTGGATAGCCACATCCTTGCTTAGTATTGTGCCAATAAAACAATTGCAGGTTGATTTAATTACCAAGTACGTATCAACCCAATATTTAGACAATACCCAAAACGAAGGCCGAAAACTAAACTCGTTTATTGTAAATGATATTAGGTTAAACTATGAGTTACCCGTAACCTATTTATTTAGTTCGATAAAAATTGGGGTTTTGGTTAACAATATTTTAAACGAAAAGTACGAACCAAATGGATACACTTTTAGCGCTGTTACTGGTGGCCAACGTTACGATTTTAACTACTATTTTCCTCAAGCAGGCACAAATTTTTTAGCCAATATAATTTTAAGATTTTAACTAAAAACGGGAGTCAAATTGCCTCCCGTTTTATTTGCCAATTATTTCAATGTATCTTAACAATGCATCGTGTTCTGTTTGTGCAACCAACAATAAAAAATCGTTTTTGCTTTGCTGCGTTTGTACATTTTCGAGTGCGGTATAGTAGGCCATTCTGCTCGTTGCATCACCTTTAATATTTGCAATAGTATAACCATGTTTTAGTAATATTAAATTCATTACTAATCTTGAGGTGCGGCCATTTCCATCAATAAAGGGATGTATGGTCACAAGTTTTTCGTGCATCTCAGCAGCAAGTATTGCTTTAAGCGCTAACTCATCAACACCAGCTTAGTAAAATATTTTGCGCTTATTTTTTTACTTTAAGCTCCTTCTTTAAATATACACCAGTATGGCTACGCGGTTCTTTACAAATATCTTCGGGAGAGCCTGTGCATAATATTTCGCCACCATATTTACCACCTTCAGGACCAACATCAATAATATAATCAGCAACTTTAACCATATCCAGGT